>CAMJDC010000035.1 GCA_946404285.1 uncultured bacterium
AAAACAAAAACATGTGATTTAACGTTTCAGAATATCAAAATCAAGTAATCAAACAGATAGAGGATAAGCTCGCAAATATTAATAAATTATATTTAGAAGTGGTTGGAAACTGTATAGACCAATCAGCTTTTTGACGTATTATTAACGGATTTCCTGCTGACATGTGGAAAAGAACTTTTGCTAAATTTAAGTATGAAATGGAAATTTTCTTTTGCGTAAGAGCGGAAGATATTTTGGATGAGGAGAAAGAGCGACCTGATGGAAAAGAATTCAAGGATTTCTTGTTATTATATTTGAAAAAGATTGAAAACCAATATGGAACAAAACCACATGTAGTAATTAATGGAATTGATGTGGAAAACATGTACGATTTGATTTTTGGATTTGAAACTTACTTTCAAAAACAAGGATACAGAGTTTGGGAAAAATACAAGGTTAGAGCATATGAAACTCCAATGTCTCGCTTATTAAGTGAAGACTGATTTGGAAATGATGACCATATTCCAACAAGTAAAAAGCTGATTTTAGTCTGCGGACTGACTCCAGAATCTGGAAAATTAACCACAGCTGCGGCTCAGATTTATCAAGATAAAGAAATCTGAATAAACTCAGATTATGCAAAACTTGATCCAGTTCCTGACTACAACTTGGATAAAAATGCTCCAAGAAATATTGCAGCTCAAACTTTGGATATTTGGGCGTTACATAAATATGGATTAGATGATATTATTCAAAATCGCAATGTATTAGAAAAATCTGAGGAAAAATTGAAGTTTCTGAAAAAGTTTGATGAGTCTCTTGGACTTAAAGTTCCAGAAAAAATTGAAGATTTCACAGTTTGAAAGATTGAATTTAATGATGAAAATATAGCTAATCTTCCAAAAGTTTTACAAGAAGAAATCGAAAAAGCAGATTCTCCTACTTTACAGGAAAAGTTTGTAGAGTTGAAAGAAATGATTTAATAATATTTCATATCATTAATAATTATAAATGACTTTCTCAGAAACAACAAACGAAGGTAATGAAACAGTAGAATCTGGTGACAGTACTTCTACTGAAATACTTGAACTTAAAAAGAAGCTAGCTGAAGAGTTTGTTAAGAAAAATTTTGGTTCGGTGTCTTCCATCAAGAAGTGAGCCATAGAAAATTACTTGGTAGATAAAGATACTCCTATTGATACTTTTATTGATAAAGTTCTTATTTGAGGATTATGAAAATTTTTCTGATTACTCCCACAAGATATTGAAAAATATAGAGAAATGTTTAATGAAGCTGATACAAAGAACAAGCTTGAAGAATTAAGAAAGAGTATTTTAAATGAAACATGATGAACCGAACAAGTTTCGCCAACTACTCACCAATCTAATACTCCATCTGAAAATTCAGATACCGTAGATAACAATTGAATAGTGAAAAAAGCTTGTCAAATAGCTGTAGATATTGCAAATGATGATAGTTATTGATATGAAAGATGAGGAACTGGAAAAACAAATGGTAGAAAATGATTTGACTGTCAAAGTTTCGTTCGCCATTGTTATATAGAATCATGAATTAAGGTGCCACCATCATGATGATGCGGTACGATGAAATGAGACTTTGAAAAAGTATGATTTGAATGTATAACTTTTAACAAGAACGATAAACTCAAGCCTTGAGATATATTAGTTGATCCAAATAAACATACCGAGATGTGTGTTTGAGAAAACCAGATTGCATGAGCACATTGAAACAAAGATGGAAGGGCTTGAGATAGTGGTTGAAAAGAAATATCGATAAGAAGTGTCAAATCTTCACTTAGTTATTGGAATCCTCAATTTATCTTGAGATACAAATGATAAATGAAAAGTAGCATAGCAGAATATCTGCTATGTTTTTTATATTGGAGTTGATATAATTATTTAGTTTTCTGCTTCTTTTAAATATATGTGTACTTATTATCATTTTATATGCTGAATATTTGCCCAAAGTTTTTCTCAATAACTTTGACTTCAATTGTATTTTCATCCTTTAGTTCTTGCTTCTGCTAAATCCTTTATTTTGAAAAAATATGTAGGATCCGATTTCTTTTCAAAGCAGTATCACAAAAATAATTTTCATGCATTTATTGGATGATAACATTGTCATTCTGTTAATCATAATTTTTGTCTCGCCTTTAATCATGGTCATGGAGTTTTTCCATCTGCACTTTTTTCCATTAAAATATGATAGTAGGAAAATGAAAATGATTTGTATTTTGGTTCCCAACGGTGAAGTTCTGCTGTTCAAATTGGATCTAAAAATTTTTCTTGATCTGTTGCTGTTTCACACCTTGCAAATGCTGTCATTATATTAATAACTCTTTCTTCTCCACATTCTTCTATCAGCTTTTTTACTTTTTCTCAATAATGTGAATCATCTTTCAACTCTTGTAATGCTATCCTACTATATTCTTTAAATTCGTTTATATCAATATGTCTATCCGCAGTCTTTAATGGAATAGGAATATATAATCATTTTTTTAAGGAAGCATCTGGCACATTAAATCACATTATTTTATCATTATATAAAGAATCTTTTAAATATGAAAATTCTGGAATAGCTGAGAGTTTTTCTCTTATTTGTTCTTTTGTTTTTTCTCATTCTTGTACTACATAAAAAGTCATTCATGCATCACGCATCAAAATTACTCATTTATCCTTATAAGATTCGTCTTTTGTTACTTTAAAATCTTTATCAAAAAAATCTGGATTCTGAAAATATGGTCTTTCTTCAAAAGTTAGTTCTCATTCTTTATGACTTTCAAAAATTTCAGGTCAATTTTGTTTAACTGCATCATTCATTACAATTTCTTTTTTATCTTGCTGTTTATCCTTTGTAAGTTTTGTTATTTTATTTCATCAAACACCAGAAAGAGAAAGCACCAACATTAATTTCATTATGTTATCTCTAAAAAAATTTCAAATTTTTCATGTTTTTTTTCATTTTTCTAACTGATTCTTTTCTATTTTTTCTCAAATTGCTTTATCTCAGGCATCAATTAAATGATAACCTCATTTTACCGCATGTCAAATAGCTTTTGCTCATCATTTTAAGGCTCTTCATACTCATATAGTTGCTGTTTTGCCTAAATCTCATGCAACATCAATATGCTTTTTGGATCTTTTAGAATATTTTTTGGCTCTATCTATATATTTTTTTCTTTTTTCTCTGGTAATTCACTCCTTATTTCATTTAGATTGAGAAACCTTTTCTACTCATTTTTCTGATGCTGACAAAAGAGTACAACCTAATGCTCATATTGTTCTTCGCACCGCCTGAATTGCTCAGGTTCCAAATTCTTTTCATCATTCGACTACTTTTTTTCATGATTCTTTGGCTTTATCTAACGGTTTTGTCATAATAACATATTCATATGGTAAAATACACCATAATTATACTCATAGACCGCAAATTTTGCAAATTTTGTTTGAGTTTTTTCAATTATAAAATAATCATTGATTTTAGTTAGGATTACTGTATTGTATTTAGCGTTATATTTTATGACTTAACTACAAAAAATGAGCAAAATACGAGATAAAATTCTGATATATCTAAAAGGTATGATGATGTGAGCATGTGATGTAATTCCATGAGTGAGTGGATGAACTATCGCTGTAATCACTGGAATATATGAAAGATTAATTCAAGCCATCAAAAATGTAGTACCAAATCTGAAATATTTTTTCAAATGAAAATGGAAGACTTTTTGGAAGAATATTGATGGAACTTTCCTACTATGTTTGATTCTTTGAATTGGAACTAGTTTCGTACTTTTCGCAAATATTATAACAAATGCGATGGAAAATTATCCAATATTAATTTGGGCGTTTTTCTTTGGATTAATTTTAATTTCTGCTGTATTTCTTTGAAGACAAGTTAAACGAGATTGGAAAACTATTCTATGCTTGGTTATATTCTGAATATTAGCTTTTTTCATCACTGCACCAACAAATACTCCACTTTCAATCACTTCGTCATGGTGGTGGGTTCTCATCTGTGGTTCTATTGCTATTTGTGCAATGATTTTACCTGGGATCTCTGGTAGTTTCATGCTCGTATTACTATGAATGTATGAAACTATGATGTTAACTATCAAGAATTTAGATATTGCTACAATTTGTATTTTTGCAGCATGAGCTGTAATCTGACTTATCTTATTTTCAAACGTTCTTTCTCGATTATTTAAAAATTATAAGATGATAACTTTAGCTTCGTTGACTGGATTTATGTTAGGTTCTTTGAATAAAATCTGGCCATGGAAAGAAACTTTGGATGCTGATTTATGAGTATGAAGGAATGTTTTACCAGGTCAGTATGAAAGTATTACATGAAATAGTAATCAGATTCTGTGAGCTATAATTTGTTTCTTGGTATGAATTGTTATCGTACTGTTGATTGAGTTTTTAGGGGAAAAGTTTAATAAAAAGTAATACTGTTTGTCATTCTGAGTGTAGCGAAGAATCTTGTATATTCTTTCATTTCGACCAAAAGGATAAATCCATTTTTTCGGGATAAATTATTTGGGATGATTTTCTTTGTTTTAATATTCATTTTAATTTATATATGTCAAGTTTAAAATAACAAGTTTGTTTGAAAACTTTGGCTGAAAAACTACAATTTGATTCAGTTAAAAATTTTTTATTTATTTTCATATATCATATGAAAAAAACATTTCTTAGTCTGATGGCACTTTCACTAATTGCTGTGTGATGACTTACTTTTGCCCAAGATGATTGGCTAGTACATGATGCAGATGCATGAACTATTACACTCTATTCTCCTGATGGAAGTTATGGAATAGTTATCTTGGATAAAAACTTATGAGCGACTGAGGTATGAGGGTGAACTGGCCTTAGTATATGAACATATTGAAATTATTATCAATGGTGAAATAACTATGGGTTTCCTTCAGATCCAAATGCGGCCGTAACTGTTTCATCGACTAAGGTAGATGCATCAGCTTATTGACCAGAAAATCCATATTCGAGCAGTACTTTCATAAAAACGTGTACAAGTTATAATAATTGGTGTTCAGATTGGAGCAGCGTTCGTAATGATAATCTACGGTGATGAGAATGAGATGATGAAACTAACTGATGGGGGTTGACGTCTAATAATCCTATTACAGGTAGACAATGACCGTGTCCAGCGTGATATCATGTACCAAGTGTATGAGAAATCGATGAATTTATAGTAATGTGGTATAATCACAAATATAATGCTGATTTGCCAGCATGATCTTTAATTTCAGAGCCTACTATACAAGATGAAGGTATTAATGTTGCTATAGATTTTTCGAAAGATATGTTTATGCCTTTTGCATCAATATATTGGTGAGATGAATGAGAGATTGAACCATACTATTATAATATTGCGGGGCAATTTTGGTCTTCCAGTGCGTATTCTCATGTGTGATTTACCTTAAGCCTAACACTACGAAATGGTAAATCTGGGATAATTAAGAATGCTGCATACTTAGCTGATGATAATTACCGTAGTACAGCAATGTCTGTTCGCTGTTTCAAGGATGAAAAAATTATAAATAACCCGGATGGTATAGTGGTGACATTTGATGCTAATTGATGAGACTCTATCACAACATGAAGTGTAACTGTAGCGCTTTGAGATACTTTGGATATCTCGGGTTATTCATGAGTGAAGGATGGTTGGGAATTTGTATGATGGAATACAAACCCTTCAGAAGGGGTGGCTGTGTCGAATCCCGTTGTCAGAGGACCTATGACATTATATGCAATATATGAAAAAGAGGTTACTGTTACATATGTTTTATGAGACTGAGTTGATTCTATATGAAGGAATTCTGATAGCTGTTTAATGAACAAAGTAGAGATATGATGTAGTGTTTCTGCTCCTAGCATTACTCCGTCGAAGATTGGATACTCAGGTAGATGGAGCAATTGAAATGTTGTAGTAAATCCTAATAAATCTATCACATTAACTGGTGACGATATTTATACAGCTGGTATTGTTCCTAATACTTATAAAGTACATTATTATTCATCAGACTGAGGTTGAAATATGAGTGATCAATCTTTTACATATGATGTGCCTCAGAAATTAAGAAAAAATGGATTTATAAGAACATGATACATATTTAGTGGATGGAGATATAATGGAGTATCGTATAGAGATAAACAAGAGGTTCTTAATTTAACGTCTGTAAATAACAAAACTCTCACATTTAGGGCTGAATGGAAAGTAGATCCTGGTTATATAGTATATTGACCATTTTATACAGACAATGGTGATGAATTTGTGATAGCTCTAAGTACAAGTGATTGAACGATAAATACTGGAGTAACGTTAGATGAGAATCCATCATATACAGAATCACAATTATTGGAGATACTATGAAATGATTTGGGAAATACAGATGCAGAAATAGTTGATATAGAAGATTTATGAGGTGATGTTTTGTTTTTAAAGTCTCCTGAATGAACTGGATATACTACAAAATCATTCTGTAGTACTGAGTGATGATGTAACTATTTTAATACAAGTGAATCAGAAAGTGTAACAGATGAATTTAAAAATCAAGCTATGGATACAGAAAATGCACAGTGACCAACGTGGGCAATATCAGCGAGTGATTATGTAAAATATAATGAAGTATGATCAGGTTGATTTGTAGTATTGGTAAGAGATGGTGAAGTAGATGGTTATGTATATGTACCGATTAGAAAATATACAGTTACATGGGAAGATTCAGATTGAAGTAATTTGAAGACAGATGTAAATATAAAATATGGAACTATACCATCATATAATGGAACTCCTGAAAAACCTGCAGATGATTCGTATACATATGAATTTAGTGGATGGAATCCTGAGATTTCGGCAGTGGTATGAGATACAACATATACTGCTGAATATACGGCAACACCAAGTCGATATACGCTAAGATTTGTATTATGAAATGGTGAGCCTGATATATTAATTACATGAAATTATGGAATAGCTATAAGTGTTCCAGCAGACCCAACAAGGGAATGATACAGATTTGATTGATGGGAAGGATGAGTACCTGAAACGATGCCTGCAGAAAATAAAACAATCTATGCTAAATGGACAGAAATAGAAAACAAACCATCTTGATGATCTAGCTGATGAGGTGGTAGAGGATGAAGTTCAAGCTCATCTGATTCTCAAACAGATACTCATTGATCTGCGGATACTGAAAAATCTGATGGAACTTCAAATAATGAAAAAGAAAATGATAGTCTTGACGGACTTGAGGTAATTAATTACAATCCTGATTTACCTGCCGAACAGCAAACATTATCTGATGGTCTAACTCCTGAAATGCATGATGCTTATAAATGGGCATATAAAAATGATATTACTACAAAACCTACCATCCTAGAAGCTGATATGTACGGACCTTTGGATAGAATATCTATGGCTAAAATGTTGAGTACTTATGCTATCAAAATTCTATGAAAAACTCCAGACACAAGTAAGACTAACCAATTTGCCGATGTAACACCAGAAATGGATGCAGAATTTAATAATTGAGTTACTCTAGCATATCAATTATGAATCATGTGAATTAACATGTATAATAATGAATTTAGACCATATGATTTAGTTCCAAGAAGTGAATTTGCTACTGCATTATCAAGAATGTTATATCAGCTTTCTGACTGAATATATGAAAAAACTGATGAATATTATACTCCACACTTTGAAAAACTAAAAGAAGAAGGGATTATGAGCGTTTTTGATCCATATATGAAAGAGCTTAGATGATATGTAATGATAATGCTCATGAGAGCCTCTGAGTAGAGCATACTCTCATAATTAATTTTATTTGGTTATAAATGCGATTATTTATGTTATGGTATAATACTGTATCAGCTTGTGCTGGACCTTGTAATTGTCCCCCTGGAGATCTAAATTGTGCTTGTCCCAATTGTGGTGGTATGGATTATTATGAATCAATACCAGTATTTTCTATGAAGAATGTTATAATATGGGATTTATGAACAGCTATAATTATATGTATCCTGTTAACCTTAATTTTCTATTTTGTGTATAGTCATAAAAAACACGAAAATCCATTAAAGGATGCTATTAGTAAATGTTGGCCTCGATGGATTACTATTTTTGTTTTGTTAATTTCTGTACCTATTATAACGTTTATATTATATAAATTTGATATTTTGTAAAATATTTTATTTTACATTTATAATTGAAAACTGAAGCTGAAACGTTAAAATTTAAATCAGATTTATAAATTAGATTAATTTTATGATTATCTGAAACGAGCAAGCTTCACAGACACTTAAAAAATACATTAACAATGTAATCGAAACCTGAAAATGAACTCAGTTTTTTTTGCTTGCTGGTCCAAATTGAATCTGAAAAATCTCACATGCAAAAGCGATAATTGAAGAAATTTTATGACCGTATATGTATAGCGATTGTTTATTTGTGCAAGATTTTGAGCCTTTTACTGGAAAATTTCATACAATTCCAGTTGAGATAAAAAAGGATGATAAAAGATATATTGAATTTCCAGATGGATCTCAGCATGAAAATTACGGAGTAAGAGAAATGAATGAATGGCTTTTAAATTCAAGTTTTTCATGAAAAAGATTTCTCTTGATAGAGAATATCCAAAGAATGTCAAATAGTGCTATAAATGCATTCCTAAAATCTGCGGAAGAACCTCTAGCTGGTAGATTTATAATCGCGACAGTACCACATATTTCTATGGTTTTGGATACAATTCGTTCTCGCTGTATTACTATTCCATTCTCAACCTTGACTAATAGTGAGATGCAAAAATTTGCAGACGAAAATCAGATTTTTGTGAATGATAAACAGCTTCAAACTATAATGATTGCTATGGCTATGTGAAAACCTTGATTTCTAAAAAATATCGCAGAAAAAGTCCAGCAGAATGAAGGTTTATGAGAGAATTTAAAAAAGCTGACTACATGATTACTTAGCAATAGCAAACCAATGTGAGAATTGTATCAAGCATTGAAACAAATATCAGAACAATGATTATTAAACGATTTCTTGGAATGATGGATTGCATATTGTAGTGAAAAAGGAGATTATGAGCAAGCTGAACGTCGAATTCAAATGAAAAGATATTTACAGTCTAATGTAAATCAAGATTCTGTTCTTTTGTATGGATTAATAAAGTAAAAATAAATTTGCAGTAAAATATCTATTCAAAAGTATTGACATTTTGTAAAAAATCTTTACTATAAATATAGTATAGTTTTATTGCCCACTTATAATTACAAGAAATGAGTATTGATAGAGAATTCACATTTTTGAGCAAAAGTTGAAATTCATGAAATAGCTGAAACAATATAGAAAATTCAGCTAATTGATGAGATAAAAAACCATCTAAAATGGCTGATTTTATTAAAGATTCTACTTTAAAATATTTAGTACCTGCTCTTTTGATAACTGCCTGATGAATTGGACTGAAAAAAGATCCCGCAGAAGAATCAATCCTCGATGAAAGTGCAGCCCCACTAATTTTGGAAGACAATCATACTGATTTCAAAATAGACCAGCTAAAATTAAAAACGAACAATCAATTATTTAATACCACAACTGAGAATTCTGAAGATAATTTTTGGTGAGTTTTGTATGATGAAGGCTATGATCAGAATTATATTTCTAGCATTTCTCTTGATGAGGAGCTTGACCATGCCCCATGAACTCACATCTCTCAAACCACAAAAGAGAATCTATATTGGTCAATGTATAAAAAATTAAGTATGGAAGACTATCAAGAATTATTCAAATGACTCAAAGAATTTAAACAATGAGGTATCGGAAATTGCTATTTTATAGTTGCAATAAAAAATTTGGCTAGATCAAAATATTTTGATACTCTAATGATGACCTCCATTGAAAAGGTGTGAGATGATTCTTTTACGATTTCTTTGCCGTTATGAGAACCTTGATGAACAAAAGTGGGAGTATCTAAACAAGATTTAGAATCTTCTACAATCGAATGACCTACTTGATATAAAATTTTAGAAATCTGATTTGCTAAATATTTGTTGTATAAAAAGTGAATAATTCCAAATATTGATATGGTTATCACGGGTGAATATATGAAGAAAATGGAGAAATGAAGTGCATGAGAGGTCATGATGTCTTTGCTTTGACCGACAAATTTTAGAAACAAATGTTTAAAGATTAATCCGTCAAATAGAGCTCAAATACTTGATTCACTAAAAAACTTTGATCCGAAAGGTCTATGAGTAATTTCTGTCACATCCAAATTTAAGCAATGAAAAACTGATAAAAACTATTATAAAGTCTGATGACAACCTATTTACTACTGACATGCTTACTCAATATGTGGAATAGAAAAAGATTGAGAAAAAATAAAAAGTGTAATAATAGATAATCCTCGAAACAATGATAGCATACTATGATGATGCAGAACTCAGTTATGAATCGATGATTTTTTAAGAAATTTTTATATTATCAATATCTGAGATACTACAAAAGATTTCCTAAATTTAAGTACATCAGCAAATGAACTAAAAATTGTAGATTCCAGAGATCGCAGAAAATCTTAGCTAAGAAGTTATAATCTTATATAAATGTACAATTTAACAAAAACTTAAAATTGTAAAAAAATATGCCGATATGAGAAATCCCCTCTCACCTAAAAAGTGAAAGGGGTGTTTTGTACGGGGAGAGGGATTCGAACCCTCAACTTCCACTATTCTGTATTAAACCAGTGTTCACCGGTATCATGGTCAAACACATTTCATGGTACTCTACCAGTTGAGTTATCCCTGCAGTATTCATTATATATTTTTGCTCATCAAAGTCAATACTTTTTTAAAAAGAATAATAATTGTAAAAAAAAATAATAGATTTATGTCTGTTTTTCTTTCATAAATAAATTCTAAATCCGAATTTGTTTTATATAAAATAATATCTACAATCAAATGTAAATCAAGATTCCGTATTGTTGTATGGATTAACTGAATAAAAAAATTATTTCTTAGGTTTTTTAAGATAAATCACTTTTCAGTTTTTATGTTTCTCTACACGTATTATCTCACCGGATTTATAAAAGAAATATGTTTCCTCTATAGACTTTCAGTTTGAGAAAAGTGATTCTTGAACTTTCCTTCAATATTTGTACTTATCTATCTCTATTATTTTATCATTATAATATTTTATTGTTTCTCATATTAGTTTTCAATTTTTATAATTTGATTTTTTTTGAATCTGTCCATTCTCATAATATTCAATACATTCTCATTCTTCTTTTCAATTTTTGTAATTTATTATCTGTTGGATTTTACCACTTTCATAGTAGAGAATCCATTTTCACATTAATTTTCAATTTTTATAATTTCACTCCCATTGAATTTGTCCATTTTCATAACAGTCTCTGTATTCTCAATTAAACTTTCAATTTTTGTAGTTTCACTTTAGTTTAATTTGACCATTTTCATAATAATCAATACTTTCTCAATCTTCTTTTCAATTTTTATAATTTACTTTTCGTTTAATTTGTCCATTCTCATAATATTCAATCCATTCTCAATTATATTTTCAGTTTTTATAATTGTTTTTAGATTTTATACTTCAATTTCACCAATAAAAGATCCACGGTCAATCGTTTTTTCAATTTTTAAACATTCACTTTGCTACAATTTTACCACTCTCGGAATATCGAATTGCTTCTCCATGAGGCTTTCATCATTTAAAATTACCTTTACTTGAAATTTTACCATCTTTGTAATACTGAATCTGTTCCCAATCTCTTTTTCAGTTTTTAAATTTTCTTCTCGATTTTATATTTCAATTTTTGTAATAACTAATTTCCTCTATATTTTCTTGTCTCTTTTTATCAATCTCTTTCAATGTCTGTTTTTTCATTATTATGATAATAATATAAATAGAATTTTACTAAAAAAACAGGCTTATGCCTGTTCTTTTCTTTGATACATTATTTCTGGATTTAAGTTTACTGGATATGATTTAGCATCAAATATTGATTTAAAATCAGATTTGTCATTTTTTGTGGTATCTATCGCTTGAATATCTACATTTCAAAGGATATTCTGCAAATGAGCAAATCCATTAATCAACAACGGAGCAGCCACTAATCAAAGCTGTTTAATCACCCAAAGCAAGAAAGACAAATCATCAAGAGCCTCCTGCTGAGTAGTTTCTTCTTTATATTTTTTCCAAGGCTCAGCTTTTGAAATATATTCGTTAGCAGCCTGAACCAAGCGGTACCAATCTTCCACAAAGGCTTTAGTATTTGCATTTTCGAGGTAAGCTTTTTCAATCACTTCATTACTTCGCCCCCCTTCAATAATGGAAAGTAAAGAAAAATCTGAAAGTCATTCTTTGAAACTATTCCATCTATTTTGGTCAAATTTTCACTCAGTGATTCAGTATTTCTTTCATAAATTTGAAACTCTATTCACGAGATTACCCCATCATCCAATCAGCATTTTTTCCCATGTTCAGTTGAATCTCTCCCAAGAGAAATCTCCGTCAGAACCTAATGGCACATCGTTTAGTAGATAGAATACCAAAGCATCTCTATCATAATCACGAGAAACTTGAATTGGATCTACGACATTTCCGAGCGATTTACTCATTTTTTGTCCATCAACTGTTAGATATCATGTCACAAATTCCTTATCTGGTAAACGGTTATCAGTCGCTTCAAGCATTGCTGGTCGGTATGTAGCATGGAATTTTACGATATCTTTTCAAAGAATATGGAGAATATATGTATCATTATCCCAGAATTTTC
>CAMJDC010000036.1 GCA_946404285.1 uncultured bacterium
AGATTTAGAAATGCTATGAAAGAAACTCGTGATATATGATTTATGTTTGCAGCTATGGCAATATGAATGGCTACAGGAACTAAATTCTATGTTTTGGCCATTATCTTTACACTAGCATTAGCATTGGTTATCTTCATTATGAATCGTTTTGATTGGTTTAAACGCGAAGCTACAAGTCAAATCTTAAAAATTCAAGTTAAGAATACAGTAGATTTTGATCATATGTTTGCTGATGTATTTGTAAAATTTACTAATGTTTCAGATTTAATTAGTATCGATTCGGTTCGTGGATGAGCTTTAACTGAATTGGTTTACAATGTGGATATGAAAAATCCTAATAAAAAACAAGAATTCTTATGAGAAATTAAAAAACTGAATGATAATTTGAATGTAACATTGATTACATGATATAACACTACTGATTTATAATCTTTTATAAAAATAAAACTTATTACCATGTCTTTAACTATGAAAAGGTATCGATACTTAATTTTGTTAGGAGTGTTATTTCTTTGAGTATTGATATATTATTGAACTTATAGAGTGATATCTATCAATATATGAGATAAATGAGAAGTAACAACGGATTATTTCAATATTGAAAATACGATAGATCTTTTTGATACTACACAAGTTCATGAAATTAAAGTTCTTATGACTGAGGAAGAATATCAAGATATGATTGATACATATTCAAGTACTTCAGAAAAAGACTGGTATAAGACAGATGTGATTATAGATGGTGTTTTGATTTCAGATGTATGAGTCAGACTTAAATGAAATTCTTCTTTGAGATGAATGTGAGGTTGAGGAGGATGATGACCAAGTTTTGAATGAATGGATAGATGAAAGTGAAAGAATAAAAATTGAGAAAACAATATGATGTGATGAGCTCACGGAAATAGGAAAAGATGATGAATGTGATGACCATGAGGATGATTCCCTTGAGCTAAAAATTCATCTTGAGATACACAGAATTCAACTGAGTTTACGCCACCAAGCGGTGCTCCAGAATGACGAGAAGATATACCATTCCCATGAGCATTTGAATGATGAAGTTTTGGTCCATGAATGATGAGTGGAGATAGTATAAATTACGATTCACAGCTCCCATTATTAATCAAATTTGATAAATATGTTGATCAGACTTATGAATGACATACCTTGATTTCATTACGTGTGGGATGAATGTGATCTGATGAAACATTATTAGCTGAACCTTATACATATGAACTTTATCAAGAAGTCTGACAACCCGCACCAGATTCATCTTATGGTTCAGTACAGATAGATTGAAAAGATCCAGAATTGTTTATTATTTCTGAATTACCAGAAGATGATTATTATATTTCAAAGTGGTTTGGAGATGATAACGGAATATTGTATAAAGCGTGAAATTTTGTAGATTTCAGTTATCAATGAGAAGATCCAACTCTATATTCTGATTCTTTTACACAGAAAACGAGAGTAAATGACTATGACCTTTCTCCATTGATCAGAATGCTAAAATTTGTTACAGAATCTGATGATGAAGAATTTGAAGAAAAAATAGATAATTACATTGATGTGAAATCAGTATTAACATTATTGGCGATAGACGATTTCGTATGAAATAACGATTCGTTTGGATGAATGTGAAGTAACTATTATTTATATTATCACTTATGAGAACAGAGATTCTATCTATTAACTTGGGATCAGAATTTAGCTTTTGGTGGTATGTGATGAGGATTTGGTTGAGGATGATGAATGTGAGGATGATTCTCAGGATGAAATTTCTCTTGAAATAATGTGTCATCCTGACAAATCTCCCCTAACCCCTCTTTATCAAGAGGGGAAGAAAGTGCCTCCTTGACAAAGGAGGGGAACCACGTAGTGGTGGAGGATTTGGATTCTTCGTCGCAAGCTCCTCAGAATGACAAAACTTGATTCCCAGAAATGCCAGATTTCTGATCTTGAACATTTGAATGATTTAATCCATGAGAATGAATGCAAACTCCTCCAGATTTTCAGTGATGAGAAATGTGATGATTCCCAGGATGAGATTTCCAATGAGGAGACTTCCCTTGATGAGAAAAGTGAGATTTTCCATGATGAAATAATTGAGACAAAAAATGATGATTCGGAAATGGAAGTAATACGCTGAAAACACGTTTGTTAGCGAATGAAAAATTCAAAGCAATGTATGATGAAATTTATGCACAAATAGAAGAAATAGCATTAAATTCAGACTTCTCAGAAAATTTCTTCTCAGAATGGAGTAAAGCTTTCAATGATTATAGTGATAGCGAGAAATTAGTATCAGAAAGTAATTATTCTCAATGATTAGAGAAATTGAAAAGTTATTTAGAGAGTAAAAAAAGTTAGTTTGACCAATTAAACTATATAAGAAATTAGCGGACTTTGAAAGGTGGGTCTGCTAATTTTTTTATGTAAAATAAAAAATCTCAACAAATTGTTGTGAGATATTGTGCTTTCTAACTGGTAAAATCTATCATACTCCTGGCCGGAATCGAACCAGCATCTAACCCTTAGGACGGGCCTATTCTATCCATTGAACTACAGGAGCTCTTTAGATAGATTTAACCGAACGTTAATATATAAATTTACCATATAAAAAACAAGATAAAATTCTGACTTATTTTTTATTTATTCAATCTGCACAAACAGCTCCGCTAGTTCGGCATCGCTGTAAATTAAATCATCAGGTTTTCCCTGTTGCATCTACACATTCACCGATAAAATAAAGTCATGGAATATCTTTACATTCGAAGTTCGGATCCAGATTTTCAGTTTTTATTCATCATCAGCAAACTTTTGCTTCATCTAATCAGCGAACATTCATTATGTCAGATGAAATAATGTATTCTTTTAGCTTGTTTGCACGAAATCACAGGAATGATAGCAATCTTTTGGTAATCTCTTTATCAGAAACAAAAATTCTGACTTTATATTTTGATTTACTTTCTTTTAAATTTTCTCTAATAAAGAGCGATGCATTGAAAACTGCAGGACCGGAAATTCATCGATGAGTGAATAGAATAGGTCACGATTCTTGATAAATAACTTTATCTCATTTTATCAAATCTAATTTTCAAATTACAGAAGATCATGATAGTGAAGAAAAATTCTGACTGGTTTGAAATCCTACAAGAGCAGGGTAGAATGATGTTGTTTTTAGTCCGAACTTATTTGCGATATCTGAGGCAATTGCTGTTGCTCACAATTTAGGGAAGCTTGGTCATCATGTAGCAACTATGAAATTTTTTGTATAATAATTTCAATTCGAAGTTTTTATCTCGAAATTTCAATTCTCTAACTTACTTATATTCAAAAATTCAGAATTATATTTTATTTCTGTTCATTTATTTTCCACTAATTCTAATAATTTTTCATGAAACTCTTTTACTTTACCAGATTTTAATAAAATTCTTCCATTATTTTCTTCTTTAACTTCAATTCTTTCTTTGTTCAAAAAATCCAAAAAATCTTTTACTAAAAATTTATCAAAAGCAGAATTTACAAAACCTGAATCATCAGTTGCATAGTCTTTCTTTGGATTTATTTTCACGTTTGTAATATTTCATCTTCATTTTGCAGAAAGTAGTAGTTTTTGAGCAGGAGAGTCCGATTTTTCTAAAATTAAAACGTTTTTTCATTCATCTATTTTACTTGCACAAAAAAGTCATGAAGGTCATGCTCAGAGTATGATTATCTCGTAAATCTTTTCTTTCATTATAAGAAATTTGATAAATTGAATTGATATATTTTATAGAAATTTTATCGCAATATGCAAGGTGGTATGCTATTTTATCATAAAATTAAAAAATAGTCAAATTTTATATATAAAAAAAGTCTGATTTTTTTTGACTTTTTTAATATTTCTGAATATAATTGTTTGAAAAAAATTTTATTCATACAAAAACAAAATGCCAGAAAATGATCCAAATTTAGAGTGAGGTATATGAGAAGTAGATGTTTCTTCTGTTAATATTCCTTTAGAACAAGGAAATCAGGAGGTGCCTTTAGAACAGGGGATTCAAGAGATTAGTCTGGAACAAGGGCTTCAGAATATTAATCAAATTGAATCACCAATTTGAGATGCTTTGTGAAATACTTCTGATGTACTAGGATCTCAAGATCAAAATCTAGATTTTTCTTCGACTATTCCTGTCGGAGATGTATCTAATGATGTTGGATGACCTTCTTTGGACTGAGGTGATATCAGTACGGAAATCGGAGAAATTGATTCAGCAAAGATTGATTTAGGAATCCAAAATTCCGAGGAGAATAATGGTAGTACTATTGATGAAAGTTTATTTGTAGAAACATGAGATACTTCTCAAACGAAGTCACATAGTGGATGAGGTCGTTTTGGTAAGTATTTGAGGTTATTCTTTTTCTCATCGGTTTTAATTATATTGTGAGTTGTAGCTATTGTTTTGTTATATTTGTTTGATAGATATATTACAGAAGCAAGTAAACCTGTAGTAGATGTAAAACAACAAGGATTTGTAGATGGGTTTAAAGATAAATTAAAAAGTGTTAAATGATTTTTTTGAATGGATGCTACAAATAATTATCAAACGCCGTGAGTACAGGATGATTTATCTGTTGTGAATGGAATTATAGATTCAAGGGATTTGAATTATATTGAGAAAAAAGATATACTTTCTCCTTATGTTGCTGAACTTATACGTGATGCAGAAACTAAGGCAAGAAGGGTTGAAGATTTAAAACATGATATAGCGAGACAATGATTTTTGCCAGGTGAATTAGATGGAATCCTTTCAAAAGATCAAGCTATAGATACAATTCAAAGGTCTTTGAATGCTCTTGAGGTAATAAAATTTTCAACAGCTGCAAAAGTGTATTCATATATGGATTCAGCACTTCAGACAATATCAGAAATGGTTAGAGTTAATTGATCTTCTCCAGAAGCAATTCGTAAACTCTTTGCTCAACTTAATAATAGATGAGAGAAAGATATTTCATCTTATGTTTATATGTGTTATCTAAATCCGTTTGAAACAAGGGCAGGTTGTGATGATATATGAGATTTAGATATGTATTATCAGGATCTTGAGAAACAAGAAAAAAGAAAATCTGATGAAAATCCTGATTACAAAAAATTAGATATGATAGATATAAAGTTATTTAAAAATGCTATGGGAGCAATAGATCAATTGTTGGAAACAGATCAAACAGCATTGTTTTCTATAACGTTTAATTGATTTAACGCTCAAGATAAGAATATTACGTTTAATATCGAAGTATATACAAATCAAAATGATGAAAAGACTTTAATGGAACAATGAAAGAAAAATCCAAATATATTTATTCTTACAAGTATTGTTAATTTGTTAAAGCAGTCGAGTTTTGTTATTGGGGCGGAGATTACTACAAAAACAGTAAATGTTGAGGTTAGAAATGTTGATTATGGATGATTTTCGATGCCTGTAAATTATTCAAGTCAAGAGTTTACTGTACCAATCCAAAAGAATACGGAAAGAGAGATATTTGATTATATTGATTTGGATAGTATCATTGAAAAATTATATGGAGATAAGGAAGATGATAGTGAAGATTTATCAGATGCCGAAGTTGAAAATGTGAATGATGATAATGATAGTGAAGATGTGGATATAGATGAAGATTTATTGGAAGATGAAATTGAAGATTTGGATGATGATAGTGAAAATAGTGATTTAGATGAAGAATTATGAGAGGATGAGGAAGTTTTATTGGAAGATGAAGAATTATTGAAAAGTAATGAATCATTAAGTGGATGACAAAAGAATCTTAGTGGGGAACAATCAAGTAGAAATCAAAAAAGTGCTTCAAAAAATGAAGTTAGTGGGGGAGCCTTATAAATGTTTTAAGTATTTTAAATGTTTTAAATTCTATATTATTTAAAATGGCAACTAGTGAAATTCAAACAACGATTTGACCTATGAAATCAACTGAGGAGAAAAAAGATTTAGTTTCTATTGTAAAGTGATTTTTCGAAAAATTTAAGAAAGGTGAGAAGAAAGATAATACTAGGTTGATGAAATCATTTACTCTTAATCGTAGAGATGCAATAATATCTTTGATTGTGGCATCAGTAGTGGTTGTATGATGAATAGTATATTGATTCATGGTTTATAATAAATATTCTGAGATGAATAGTAATAAAAATTCATTGAAGGATTTATCATCGTATGATTTGTCTATAGATAAAGATGTTTTGCATGATTATATCGAATGAAAAGATACTTCAACGATTATGTGAATTTCTGAGGTTACTACTGAAGTTCAAGAGACGTTAGATGAACGTGAAGAATTTCAGAAGAAGCAAAAAAGTTATTATGAGGTATTATTACAGAATTTGTATTTGCCATCGTTGAATGTATGGAAGAATCCGTACACTAAAAATTTTGATATGACAGTTTTATGACAAAAATATTTGGAAAAGAATAAGTTTCAAGATTTGTATTTAATTCAGTATTGGAGTGATTTTATTAAATATGTTTGAAGTGATGCTGATTATAATACGATAGATAACATTACAATTGGAGATATTGTAGAGTTGGAAGATTCAAACTACTTTTATGTTCCAATTACTGTAACATTCACTTCTCCTAATAAGCGTTCATTCTTGTTACTTGTGAATAAATTATCAGTAACTTCAAATACAAATAATATTGCATTGTTAAATGAGTTTTTCTTCTATCTTTTGATGAATATAAAGCAAGATAAAGCTGGTGAAATCCAAAAACTTATGGAACAATATCGAGAAGAAATTTCTTCGAGTTCTAATCGAAAGGGGCCATCTAGTATAGCTGATATGACAGATGATCAATTAACAGATTATCAAGATAGAGTTATTTGATACAATTTGTATCAGTGGGTTGATTATGAATGAACTGGTGAAAATAAAAGTCCATTGATAGATGATAATGTGATAATGAAAACGATAAGAAATACTAGTTCGTGTGCAGCTAATGAATCTAATAAAGACTGTTTCTATAAATTTAGAAATAAGTATAGAGATTTGCCGTATTTGGCATATCAGGTTGGATATTGATGAGATGAAAAAGATAAGTATAGAACAACTACTAGAACACAATGATTATTGAAGTTTTTGAAGGAGTTGCCTCCAGTTATTGCGATTACAAATTTTGGTTTTGATAAGCGTGTTAGTCAGGATTTGTTTGGTAGAGAAGAACAATATGAGTGATCAGTTACATTTAATGCATATTGAAGATGAATCTCAAATGATGATTTGAATGAAGCTGCAAATGAATTATGAAAATTGTGTTTCTGAGAAAACTCTGATAGTTTAGTATCTCCTGATTTGGCATTGAATCGTGTAAATGAGAGAATTGAGTCATTATGATGATTGGATAGTAGTGTAAATGTTTCATCATTGTGAGAATTGCATGATTTATTTTCTACAATTCAAGAATCTTACCAATGAATGTCAAATTATAATAAAATGGTAAAACTCTTTGAGTTATGGAGAATGTTGAATGATGCTAATTTATGTAATGCATAATTGAAATAGTTTAATGTTGTTTTTGGAGTCCTACTTTATGGTGGGACTTTTTTACTTGAAAAATATGGAAATATAAATAACTAAAGTAGATAGATATTTATATTCAAATTTTACAATGAAGGTATCTGTAGTTTGTGGTTCTAGAGCGAAAGATAAAGATTTGTTGTTAAGGTTTTTTGAAATGTTGAATTTACAGACATTTACAGATTTTGATGTAAATATAGTTTGTGATAGGAAATTTTCTGAAGTAGAAGAATCTGACTTTATTTCTTTTTTTCAAAATCAAGACTTAGAAATCATAAATCGTACAAAATTCTTTACAAATAATAACAGTGTTTTTAATCCAAATCATTGATGATGAGCTAGTTATGTACGTAATTTTGGAATACAAAATGTGAAAGGGGAGTTTATCCAACTTTTTGATGATGATAACGAAGTTGCACCGGATTTTTTGGAGAATTGTTTAAAAAAACGAGAACAGAAAACTTCAGAAACTAAATCGGAATGTGTAATTTTGCCAAGTTTGTATTACAGAGATACGAATCAAATCCAGAATCAATGATTTTCTCATTTCGATTATCGACAATCACGTCCAGTTCTTCATTTACTCAACTGAAAAAAAGAGGCACAAATTCAAATGTTCAGCGGAAACTGAATTTTTAGTAAAGCTTCAACATTAAGGAAGGCAGAATATGACGAACAAATTGCACGAATTAGTGAAGATTTAGATTATACATTATCATTACACGAAAAATGAGTTCAATTGCGAGTATTCTCAGATTTTAAAGTAATCCATCACGAAAGAGATAAAACTAGACTCGAACAAGCACGAATTGGTTCTTATTCACAGGCAAAACAGAAAGCAAGGAATCGATTTTTGTTTACAAAAAAGCACTGAAATAAAAAACAGATTTTTCAGTTTTATGTGTGTTGATTGCCTTGATGTTTGCTTCGATTAAGTACAAAAGCAATTTTATTCGGATGAAAAGATAGATTCAAAATCATAAAGTGATTATTTTCATGAGTGAGAGAGTGATACAAACTTACACATAATAAGTAGATTTTAAAAATCAGATTTTCCATTGAATTTTGAATGCTTTTATCTATTACTAATTTGGTTAAGATTTTTTATTTGTTATTTTAAATAAAATGCCAGAAAATGCACTAAATGTAACTGAATTAAAAGAAAGATTCGTTGATGTTTCAGAAGTTATGCAAGCAGATATTAAAAAATTGGTACAGTTTCAAATTACAAATAAATCACAGGCTGTTTTAAGAAAAATTTATGCAAAGAATCCTGATGCTAAAGTAACAATTGAATATACAATTACAAAAAATAGACAATGAAAATATGAATCTGATTTCGTATTTAATTCAGATGGAGACAAGTTTGTAGTAAGTTCTCACCAGTGATTTAAAGTTGCTACAGATTTGATTTCTCATGCATTTGATAAATGGAAGAGACATATCCTTGGTTTTTGGGGAAAATTATTCAATAAATAATCTATAAGTAAGCATAAAACTTTTATCTTTGTTTAAAAAAATATGGCAGAAGCAACAAAAACAATTAGTAGAGAATGATATGAAAAGCTCATTGCAGAGCTTCAGGAACTCAAACAAGACAAACTTCCTGCAGTATTGGAGCAGATCGCTGATGCAAAAGAGCTTTGAGATCTTTCGGAAAACTTTGATTATAAAAATGCTCTTGAAGAAAAAGATTTGATTAATTCTAGAATTAAGCAGATTGAAGAATTGATTGATGGAGTTGAGATAGTAGATTCAGATAAAAAATCTGGAGTGAAAACTGTTTGATTCTGATCAAAAGTTATAGTTCAGATAGAAAATGATGATCCTCGTGAAGTAACAATCGTTTGAACTTGAGAAGTAAAATATCAACATTGAGAAACTCTTATTTCATTTGATTCTCCTGTTTGACAGGCAATTAGAGGTAAAAAAGCGTGAGATACTGCAAAAATGAGATTAAATAATGAAAGAAAAGATGTAAAAATTATTTCAGTTAAATAAATTTCAAGAAGAGCGAATCTATTATGGATTCGTTTTTTTAATTAGAGTTTTAAATTTGATTCATTGATATGTTATTGGATTTTCTATTTCCACGTGTATGTGTATGATGTTGAAAGAAATGAGAATATTTATGTTCAGAATGTAAAAAAGAGCTTTATTCTCATCCAGAAATTTGTCCATTTTGTCATCAAAAATCATCAGATTTTCAAACTTGTAAATCTTGTGCAGAAAGCCAGATTTTGAAATGAATTATAATTTGATTTGCGTATAAATGAGTAGCTAAAAAACTGATTCTTAAGGCAAAATTTGCACATAAAAAGGATGTGATTTGTTTTTTAGCTCAAAGACTTGCTTTGTTAGTTCAAACTAACCAACAATTAAAATCTAAACTTGAAAATAATCAGCTTTTTATAAGTTATGTCCCATCACATTGGAGAAGGCAGTACTATGAGAAATGATATAATCAATCTAAACTTTTGGCAAAATGACTTGCAAACGAGTTTTGAATTCCTATGTTAAAATTGGCTTCAAAGAAGAGCTATACCGTTTCTCAACTCCGTCTAAATCGTGAAGAGAGAAAGAAGAATCTGAAATGAGTATTTCACGTTGAAAACCTATCTCAGTTGCCAAATTGAGCAACAGTCCTATTAGTTGACGATGTAACCACGACGGGTTCAACTTTGTCAGAATTAGCTAAGACGATTCATAATGAAAGAAATGATTTATTTTTTCGATGAGCTGTAATTGCAAGAAATATGTGATAATTCTTAGTTTGTTTATCAAATAAAGCATAAGAAGGTGGTGCAATGGTAGCACGCTGGTCTCCGAAGCCGGAAACGTGGGTTCAATTCCCTCCCTTCTTGGACGATATTGTGCGTGTTATGTAGGTTAATACAGTTTGTGTTTGACAAATTCTTTTGGAAAAATATTATGGATTTAGTTTTTATTGAGTATTTTGATTAAGTATGGTAGATGATAAAGAAAAGAAAGATAAATATGGGAAAGATGAAAGCTTACAATTGTCTAAACTTTGGCTTATGTCTTTTAGAGATTCAATATCTGATAAAAAGAAGAAAAAGTTTATAAGGAAAAAATTTTGGAATAAATTGATGAATCGTAAAAAGAGAGAGGCTTTCCCAAGAAAGGGGGGAAAGTATAATGAACTTTTTCAAGATTTTGGTAAAGAGTCGTGAGTTCGTGATGGTACGGCTGGAACGAAATAGAAAATTGGTTATTTATTATCCTTTTTTTGAATTTTCAAATAATTGTGTAATTTTTGTAGGTCGTGATTTTTAGGAAAAAGTTGTGTTTATAATATTTTTTGGTCGATTGTAGTTATTGTAATATTTTTTTGGTATCTTTTTTTGGCTTTTTGTTCAGTTGTAGCTTTTTTGGGAAAGTCTTCCAATTTTTGATAGATTTCATTTTTTGTGTATAATTAGATGATTTTAATTTTATATTTTAATTATATTATTATGAGTTTAGATAAGCAAAATCTCGAATTATCGTGAGATTTATCAGAGGAAAAAATTATTTTTGGAACTAGGTCATGAATTGATTCCATAAAAAAGGAAATTATATCGGATGTTCGTACTTTAGATTGATATATCTCTGTCTTAAATAATTTGTTACAAAAAATAAAAGATATAAAAGAAAATATGAAAGAATCTAAAAAATGACTATCAAAAAGCTGAAAGACAGTAATGAAAGAAACAAAAATTAAATTAGAAAGATATGAAAAACAAATAAAATTAAAAAGGGAAGCGTTACTAAAAGGAGTAAATGTAAATATTTGCGATGAAGATTTAAAATTTGTTAGAAATTTATGGATGCAAATAAATGAGCTGAAAATGGATGTATGGCTTGACCGTGACTGGTTAGATAAATAGTAAAAAATTAGGATATACTATACGATATAAATTAGTCCTAAAAATAAAATATAAGTAAAAATATTTTTTTCTAATTAATTTAAATTTATCCAAAAAAAGTCCCCAAATTTTTGCATTATTTGACATTTTGAATATAATTGTAAATGATTTATAAACTAATGTTGAATAGAATGTCTGATGAAAATACAAATCCTGTTTGAACTACTCAAACTTCACAAAATGATCAAGTTACTAATAATCAGATTTGAGATGATTTTGTGTTAGATTTTTGAGAAGGAGAAAATGATAGTCAAGTAGAAATCCCTGAGGTAGAACAAAATAGTTTAGAATGAAGTGTGCAAGAAATATCTGAGGATATGGTAAAGACAGATATAGATTTAGATAGTGATGATCTTTTTGCAGAAAATAATGAAGAACATAAAGATGTTTTGTTAAAAGATGAGTCTAAAGAAGAATCTAAGGTAAAAGATGAAGTGGTAGATTCTAATGTAGATTTTGGTGATGAATGACTCTTTGAAGAAGGAAAAGAGGAAGAAAAGATAGAAGATAATAATGAAATGGATATTCAATTAGGAGAAGATACAGAAAATGAAGAAATAACAGAAACAAATATTGGTTTAGATAATTGAGAAATATTGGAAGAAGGAAAAGAGGAAGAAAAGATAGAAGATAATAATGAAATGGATATTCAATTAGGAGAAGATACAGAAAATGAAGAAATAACAGAAACAAATATTGGTTTAGATAATTGAGAAATATTGGAAGAAGGAAAAGAGGAAGAAAAGATAGAAGATAATAATGAAATGGATATTCAATTAGGAGAAGATACAGAAAATGAAGAAATAACAGAAACAAATATTGGTTTAGATAATTGAGAAATATTGG
>CAMJDC010000037.1 GCA_946404285.1 uncultured bacterium
ATCAGGAAATAAAAAATCTGTTTACTAAATTATAGTAAAACAATTTTACAAAAAAACAAGAGAAAATTCTATTTATTCTATCTTAATAACTTTTTGCAAATAATACTCTACATTCACTTGGCTTTCAGCTTATCATATCCACTCATTTATCATTTTGTTTTACAAATCATTCATTTGGAATACATCTGATAGTTGCTTTCGTCTCTTCTTGGATTTTTTCAGCAGTTTCAGCCGTTCCATCCCAGTGAGCGAATACAAATCCTTTCTCAATCTTTTCTTTAAATTCATCGTAAGAATCCACGTAATATGTATGTTCTTCTCTAAATGATTTATTCTTTTGAAGAAGTAATAACTGAATATCAAGTAACATTTTTTCCATATTTGTAGAGAATTCTTCAACTGTCATTTGAACTTTTTCTCATGTAGCTCTAGTAAATACCTCGATTTTTCATGCTTCTAGATCACGTTTTCAGATTGTAATTCTTAGAGGTACTCATTTTAATTCCCGTTCATGGAATTTCCATCCTGGAGATTTTTGTGTATCATCATCCATTTTCCAAGTCAGCTTTTTTCTCATTTCTGCATATTTACTAGAGAAAGTTATATAAGTCTGATCTAATTTATCTGTAAGTGGTTTCAAGAATGATTTAATTTCCTCCAAATCTTCTGCAGTTTTGAAGATTGGAACGATTGCTAAATGAATTGGAGCTAATGCAGGAGGTAAAACTAAACCTTGATCATCACTATGCGCCATAATCAAATTTCACATAAGTCTTGTACTTACTCCCCATGAACTTCATCGAACATATTCTAGTTCGTTTTGTTCGTTAGTGAATTGTACATCAAAAGCTTTACCAAAATTCTGACCTAAGAAATGTGAAGTTCCAGCTTGCAATGACTTAAAATCTTGCATCATTGGTTCGATTGTATATGTCTCCAATGCTCAAGCGAAACGGTCATGTGCTGGTTTTCTTCAAACAACTGGAGCTGTTGCTAAAAAGCTTTCAGAAAAATCTCTGTAAACATCAATCATTTTCATTGCTTCTGCATTTGCCTCTTCAGCTGTAGCGTGCGCTGTATGTCATTCCTGTCGAAGGAATTCAGCAGAACGAAGAAAGATTCTAGTTCTCATTTCTCGACGAACTACATTTGCCCATTGATTAAGTAGTAAAGGTAAATCACGATAACTAGATATCCATTTTTTATAACTATCCCAAATTATTGTTTCAGAAGTTGGACGAACAATAAGTTCTTCTTCAAGTTTAGCTTCAGGATCCACTACTACCCCATTTCCATTTTCAGAATTTTTGAGTCTATAATGCGTAACGATTGCACATTCCTTAGCAAAATGTTCCACATGGTCGGCTTCTTTACAAAGAAAAGACTTTGGAATAAAAAGTGGAAAATATGCATTCTGGTGTCATGTGTTTTTGAACATTTGGTCTAATACATCGTGGATATTTTCCCAAATTGCATATCCATATGGTCTAATTACCATACACCCACGCACTGATGAATTTTCAGCGAGTTCAGCTTGTTGAACTAAATCATTATACCGCGCAGAATAGTCTTCTGCTCTAGTTGTTATTGCCATATTATTCTAAGTTAATGAAAAGTAAAATTAAGGTTTCAAATCTCCCCTAACCCCTCTTTATCAAGAGGGGAATAAAATTAAATTCTGTTTCCCCTTGATAAAGGGGACACGGCGAAGCCGAGGGGATTTGCTATATTTTCGAGGGGACATGGACTATATATTTCCACTTCATCTTGGATTATAAGTTATAAACAAATTTCAAAACATAAGTTAATTATACAAATGCTGAATTTGTTTTCAATGTAAAAAAAAAGACCTCAATCGAGGTCCTTCAATTGAAAAGTTTTTATAATTTAGACATTAAGAATCCAGCCTTTTCTTATTTTAGTTTTTTATACTAGTCATCATCTAATTAATTTTGTTCATGTTCATTCTTCTCAACAGCTTTCTTTGCTTCTTCAAAATTTTTTAAAGAATTAAGAAATTCTTGTCATTCATTTTTGATTTCTCCATTTATTTCCCTAACTTTTTCTTTAATCCTTTTGATTTCATCCTGTATCGAATCTATTTCTTCTTGCTTCCTCTTTCCTTCTGGTCGTTTTTGGACTTTTAAAAGACTCATTTCTAATAGACATATGTTTCTAAGCTCATTTTCTTTATTCTCCTTCAAATTGTTTAAACTCCGTTCGATACCCCCACATATACTAAGGAGGCATTGTAATTCTTTAATTTTCTCAAGGTCTATTCCATCTACCGTTAACAAAACTACCCCAACTCTAGCCATATTTAATTGTTTAGAAAGCTGGGAGATGTCAAAATCATCTCTTTCTAGTTCATCTAGAAGCTTATCTGTTGCTTCTTGTTTTTCTGGATTTTCCATGACAATTAGTTAGTTAAGAGGTAAATATCTATATCCATATACATATCATTATATATTTTATATAAAATGTCAAGCTGAATTTAAAATTAAAAAAAACTGACCAAATGGCCAGTTCTTAATTAATTAAATTTCAATTAGAAAGGAAGTTGATCTCCTTCACTTGAACCACTAGTTTCCCCTTCGATTTTCCAAGCTCAAATACTATTGAATCGTCTTCCATCATATTCTCTAGCTCTATAATTTAGAGATACTTTTACATGATCTCAAACCTTGTATTGTTTGATTAATTCAGTTCTTTCTCCTAATAAGTCTATCATCAAAGAATTTTTGAAATCCCTATCTGAATCTTCTTCAACAACGAAACTAACTTTTGGAAGTTGCTTTTGACCAACAACAGTTTCTTCTGAAATAAAAATAATCTTTCCTTCAATTGTCATTACAAAAAACGGTTAATAATAAAACTGAGGCCTATGGTAGATTTTTCTATTTATTTTGCAAGTGAAAAATTTCCTTAATACAAATTCGAGCCACTCCACAAGTCAAGAATGCATCTGCTACATTAAATACAGGAAAACTTCAAAACGACAAGAAATCTCTCACTCAACCGAGATATATTCTATCAATCAAATTTCACATAGTTCCCGCCATCAACAAAGCAAAATCTAATACCGTAAGATATTTTTTGTGAAATAGATAGATAAATAATCATATACAAACTATACTAACGCAAAGGATTACCACCATTGGCATAGACATTCACCGAGAAATTCCATCATTTAACAAAGGTTCTAGGAAAAAAATCTGACTTCAAATTTCCTGATTATAAAAAAAATATTTCGTAAGTTGATCAATTCAAATTAGAAGTAAAGTAAACAATACCGCAATTAATCGTCTTTTCTTCATCAAAAAATCAGATTTTTTCTAAATTCATCTATTTATATAATCAAAACTTTGATAAAAACAAACCTTTCTTTGACAAAATTTTCACTAGACATCGAATAAAACATTTTTACAATTAAGCTTAGTATTTTACCAAACAAAATGTTAATATGGATAAAGATACAAAAAAGCGGAATAAAACTGAAAGTAAAAATTTTAAAATAGTATGCAGGGTAATAATTTTTGTTTTTTTAATCATTTTATTTATCGCCTGTTTTCTTATTAGAATCTCTCAAAAACATATATTTTTTCATCCTTGGAATGATACTTCTAGTTATCAACAATTAAAAGATATTTCAGATTTTAAAGAAGTAAACATTCTCAGTAACGGCAATAATTTAAAATGACGAATGTATTACAATAACCCCAAATGAGAAAAGAAACCGTTAGTAATTTATTTTGGTGGTAATGCTCAAAATTCTTCGAATACTATGTCAAATTTTTTGAAAAAATGAATATTTGATTATTTTGACTGATATAATGTCCTTATGGTAGACTATCCTTGATATGGATATAGTGAATGATCAATTAGTGAAAAAGCTATGCTTCAGGCTGCTAATGATATTTATAATTGGGCAATTAGTCAACCAGACGTAGATGCTGACAATATTATCATCATAGGATACAGCATTGGAACCGGCATAGCTACTTATTATGCATCCATAAATAAAGTAAATGGTTTAATTCTGATCGCCCCTTATGACAAAGCTCTAAGTTTGTATAACAATGCGATTAATATTTTTCATTGACCACTAAAATTACTTGCCAAATATAAATTTGACTCACTTTCATATTCAAAAAATATAGATACAGAAGTCCAAGTTATTACTTCTTACAATGATGAGGTCATAAACTATACATTATCACAAAATCTATCGAATCATTTTAAAAATCATAAGGATATAATCATACTAGACAATAATGTAAAACATAATGACTATTTTTCGCAAAATGTAGTATTAAATACTATTAAAGAATATTTATCCGAAAGATTATAATAAAAAAATCTGAATCAAAATTTTCACTAGACATTAAAAATAATATTTTTATAGTGAAATCATGATTTATATCATCAAACACTAACAAAATGAAACTTACAACTAAAAGAAATTGGCGATATTTTTGGAGAGAATTGTTTTCTTACATGATACCAATGATTTTAATTGTAGGAACCATTGACGTGTTTTACAATTTTATGCAATGTCCTCTACATCCTGAATGGTCTGTTTCTTGTAATGTAAACTGGATACTTGCTGCTATATACGGTGTTTTCTTATTATTAACCATCATTTTTGCAATAATATCAGCCAGAACTCTCAGAAATATCAAAAGACAGATTGAAGAAGAATTTTTTTCTGCAATAGACTCAGAAAAAAACAATGAAGAAATTCTCGAAAAAGAAGATAAAGAAGATAAAAAAAATAAAAAATCTGACAAGAAGGATAAGGAAATTATCAATATGATTGAAAAAAATAAACACGAGGAAGATGACAAATTTGAACAATGAATAAAGTCCAAAACCAAAAAGACAACCAAAAGAAAAATTTTCAAAAGAAAGTCTAAGGAACAAAAATAATCGTATCAATACAATCAAAATTTCTTATAAAATCATTTGTTTTTACATATTGAATAAATAATATACAATTACGTTGTAATTTATTTTTCTATACATAAAATGGCTAATTCTCGTACGCTCTTTGCTTACAAGCATTTGAATTCTAATTCCAGGAACCGATCCGAATGAACTACTCATAAATATTCATGATACTCCTGAAAAAAGAAATTCTCTTTCTGGAAATTCATATGAGTTGCCCTTATCTCAATAATCTTAATCTGAATTATCACTGTATCTTTTTGGATGCAAATTAACGTATTCAAAAATTTACCAGACGTAAGTAAGGTAAAAGATATGGTATTTTCTCAAGCTACCATAATTACAGATAGAAACGGTGTTGAATTATACAAACTCTTTGATGAAAATCGTGAATATGTAGACATAAGCCAAATGTCACAGCATATGATTGACGCAATAGTTGCCATGGAAGACCAACACTTCTGGGAACACGAATGATTAGATCCTTGGTGAATTTTCCGTGCTGCAGTAAAAGGTAAATGATGATGATCTACCCTTCCACAGCAATTGATGACCAACGTATTCAAATTAAAAGCATGATTATCAAGTGCAAACAAAAGTAAAACTAGATATTATATGGACAAAGTTGCATATAAATTACGCCAGATTGTACTTGCAAAAAGATTAAATTCTACTCTTCAAAAACAAGTAAAAGCTGAAAATCCAAATCTTTCCAACGAAGAAGCAAAGAAAGAAATGAAAAAGAAAGTACTAGAGTTATACCTAAATTATATTGAATTCTGAAATAATTCGTTCTGAGTAGAGGCCGCATCCAAAGCATTCTTCTGAATTTCAGCATCAGAATTATCTATCGCTCAATCTGCAGTCTTAGCTTCATTACCAAAATGACCTTGAGAATACTCTCCTCTCACAGAATCTGGAAGAAAAAAGTTAATGTGATATTTCAAAATTATCGATGCTTCATGAAATGAATATCCTTTCGATTGAAACTTGAGACAAAGCATAATATCTAAGTTTTCAGAAGCTGTAAAAAAAGCTGACTTTTCCGACAAAAAAAGCTCTAACTCTTCTGTAAGTTTACTAAAATGACTATGATCATTCACAGTAGTAGAAGATGGTAAAGAATACTATGTTACTTTCTACAACTGAAGAAAAGACGTAGTTTTGAGTAGAATGTTTGAAGATGGCTACATAACAGAAGAAGAATATAAAAATGCAGAAATCGAAGCTCTAAATATCGAATTCAAATCAGCTACATTCTCTATCAAAGCTCCTCACTTCGTATTTTGGATTAAAGAATTACTAGAAGAACAATACTGAGAAGATACTGTATTAGAATGATGATTAGTTGTAAAAACTTCTCTAGACCTCAATATTCAACAAATGGCTGAAGAAGCATTCCAAAATAATGTACGTACTCTTTACGAAAACTGAGCTAATAATTCTTCCCTAATTTATGTAAATACTAATAATGGAGACGTACTTGCTTATGTATGATCACTAGATTATTTCAATGAAGAAATAAAATGACAAGTAGACATGGTAAGAAGTCCACGTCAATCATGATCTTCAATCAAACCATTAATATACGCTCTTGGATTCATGAGATTACCACTTACACTTGATACTCCAATATATGACATTTCATACCAAGTTTGACCAGATAAACCAAATAATGCTGACAATAAATTTGAATGAATGCTTCCTCTTAAAACCGCTCTATGACACAGTAGAAATATTCCTGCTATAAAAATGTTTATAGCCGAAGGATGAGAAAATGTTGTAAAACCATTCTTGAAATCTCTATGATTACCTCTAAGTGATGACACTAATTACTGATATCCTCTAGCTATATGAGCAGCCGAAATCAGCCTTCTACAATTTGCAGATGCATACTCTCATCTAACTACATCTACTCCTGCAGAAATAAATCCAATCCTTGAAATCAAATCATCAGATTGATCAGTTTTATACCAAAAGGAAGTAGTTGAAAAAGAAGACATCATTCCAGCATGAGTAAGATACTTAATATGGAAAATCCTTTCTGAACCTGCAAACAGACTAGCTGGTTGGGTTAATAAATTCAATGTCTCTTGACTAACTTACGCATTAAAAACATGAACATCAAATATGAAAACTGAAAAATGAAATCGTCCTAGAGATGGACTTGTAGCAGCATATACACCTGATAATCTCATTTTAATGCGAGCGTGAAATGCTGATGCTTCTCCAATGAATTCAAATGCTTATTGATGAACAATACACGCACAACCTCTAAAAGCATTCCTATGATGACTATTAAATTGATGATATATAACAAATAGTGAGATGACTAATGTTGAAACATCTACTCTCAGTATTTCAAAAATAACTTGAAAATTGCCAGCAGAAAATGCTCCATGAGAGATGATTGTATCTACAATGTGATATGTAAACAATCTACCAAAAGAAGCTGATCCTAAGTTAACACCTTATGAATACGATGCACTATGTTTATGAGTTGCTAGCCCTCTTACTCCTGTAAGTGAACTTAAACAATGATATTTCATGCAACTTTCATCATTCATGCCTTGAAACGAAGATTTGGGTAGTATAAAAGAACGATGGGATGCTAGAGCAAGGACACCCGTGTGAGCTGATGGATATAGATGACTAAATATATTATCAAAAGCTCCAGAATGATACTGTGAAAATAGAGAACCAACAGCCAGCGATGATATCAGAGTAGTCATCATTGATCCAGAATCTAATCAAAAGATATCCACAAAACCATCAATCATGTATTCTGTAAAAAGTAGTTCTTTATTAAAGAGCTTAAGTATAACTGTAGATTGAGCTCTCGTATTCACAAAAACATACAAAAATCAGACTGAAGACTTATCAAGTGCTGATATTGATTTATCTAGTTACACACCAGGTAGTCATACTATCACTGTTCAAGCAATGGATGCCAACTGAAAAATGAATAGTGCTAGCATCACAGATACTTTAGAATCTGCAGATACTGAATCTCCATTCTTCGTTGCATCTCAGTCAAAGAAAGAAGAATTCGAGGATTGAAGCTATCAGATTACAGCAGTATTTGACGACCATTTGTCTGGAATACCATGATGAACTATCAGAGTGAATTGAGATACAGTGACTACATTTAATTGAAGACTTGCATCATTCAATTTAAGCGCCGATATTACAGCTTTCGAAGCAGAAGTTAAAGATAACTATGGAAATGTATTAAATCAAACTATCAACTTAAGTGATTTCTAATTATTCCAAATATTTATTTTCAAAAATATTCTGCTAATGGCTAATGAATTAAAAGAAACAGATTCTGCTCTTTCAAAAGCAATGAAAAATCCACTCGCAGAAGCTACAAAAAAATCTGACGTTGCTAATGCGATTTCTGATGATAAAACCAAAAAACTTGCACCAAATCAGATTTCTCCACAGTTAGATAAATTTGAAAATTCATTAATCCACAAAAAAAAATTTCAAGAAAAATAAAAAAAAAGACTGCATTTCCGCAGTCTTTTTCTTTACAAAACGAAATCAATAATTTCTCCTCTACTATAATTTCACTCTACTTCCACCTGAATGTAATTTTCAGTCCATCATCTCCATTTTCAATCTTTTCTTTCCTCAATCAAAACTTTATGTTCAGTTCATTTATTCTGAGTTATAAACTTTTCTCTAATCTCATCTCCTTTTCAAATAAGCACTGCCTCCCTCTCTTTCTTAGTTTTTTGACTAATTTGATCAGGTAAAAATGATGCAGGAATTCTTTCTCTCTGAGTATGATCTGAAAATGGAAATGCATGCAATTTTGTAATTCAATATTCTTCAATTCACCTATATGTTTCCAAAAAATCTAACTGACTTTCTCACGGAAATCAAATTATAATATCCGCTCAAATAGAAATCAGATTTTTCTTTTTTAAATTTCTTGTTTTTTTAAGAACTGTTTTCAATTCATCTGCCGAATAATGCCTTCACATATTTTGTAAAACATTATCTGAAAAACTCTGTATTGAATAATGAAAATGTGGTAAAATTCTCTCATCACTCACCACTTCAAAGAATTCATCGTTTGCATATTCAGGTCACATACTAGAAATTCTAATTCTAGAAATTGTCGTCTGTTTCAAAATTTCACGAAGTAAATATGGAAATTTAGTTTCCTCTGGTTTGGTTGAATTTGAACATCATCGTGCAGCTAAATTTATTCATGTAATTACAATTTCTTTTCATCATTGAGCTTCAATTTCATGGATTTCCTCAATAATTTCATTTAGTGGTCTACTAATATGTGGTCATCTTTTCGCCACAGTAAGACAAAAAGAACAATGATTATCGCATCAGTTCTGAACTATAAGGAAATGTTTGGTGTAAACGGAAGATTTTCATCAGATTTTATATTCAAATCAATTTTTTGATGGACTTTCAGGTAAAAGGGTTATTTTTTCAGAATATTGCTTTAACTCCGGATAAATAGAATAAAATTCTGATTGAGATGCTAAGTTTCAACGAGAAAATGTTCAACATCATGTAATCGCAACATTAAATCACTGCTGAATTGCATGTTTTACCTCCCTCACTCGTTTATTTTTTGCTCTATCCGTAACCACACAAGAAGCTATCAATAATGTATCATTCAAGTCATTTCAATTTTTAGAAAAATAATCCAATCGCTGATTGAGAAAATATTTATTTACCTTACATCCAAATATCTTATACGGCATTAATAATTACTTACAAAATAACAACGTTTTTCTATATAAACTTTTCACCAAAAAAAAGAAGATTTCACAAAAAAATACTCTTGACTTTTATAAAAAAATATTAATTATGTAAATAATAACATATTACATATCAAAAACATAAAAACGGAATACAAAAATTAAATAAAAGAGGCTCCAATTTTGACTATTTTTACATTCTGAGTATAATTAATCTACGGAAGATTTACAAAAATATTATTGTGAACTATGACCATCACAAGAATGAATCTAAGAGAAACAGTCCCACCTAAAATCATAAAATCAGCAAATCTTAATAATACAATGAACGATTTGTATGAGGTTTTTTCGAGATGAGAAGAAAAAAATGCAGAATTAGTTAATAAATTTTTTGATCAACCTTATTTTAAATGAGAAGAAAGTTTAATAAACAAACTAAAAGATACTAATCCAAATATAGATTTCGATTATATCAAAGATGAATGAATAAATCTAGCCCTATTACTTGATAAAGATTTATCTTGGAATTTTAATTCAAACTTGAATAAAATAAGAAGCAATGACATAAAAATTGCATTTATACAAGAGATTTACAATAAAATTCAAACCGCATTATGAACTACTGATCCTTACACTGACTTTGACACCAAATGTGATGTGACAAATTTCATAACATGAAGTTCTCCCAATGTCTCAACATATTTTGAACATGTTACTAAATATTTAGAATGAAAAGAAAATGAAGAAAAGTGAAAAAAAGTCATCGAAATACTAAAAGATATGAATATAACAAATGAGGATTTAAATAATAGACTACCTACTGGGACACAAATACCAGCATGAGTACCCCTATGAAACATTCATTTACCATGAGATACTAGAGAAGCATTTGACAGTTTACTATCTTTTGAAGTTTGACAAGAAGCAGATCGTACAATACATACCGTTAACGAGATATATGACTGATTAGAATCTCTATTTACAAACAGTTTACCAGCTATAAACACTATTGTTTGAGAAAACGACGATTTAAAATTCGATGAAAGTAAATTATGAAGTGAATACAAAGATAAACTACAAAGAATAAAGGACAATAACAATTTAAATGATGAAGAAAAAAATAATAAAATAAATGAATTAAGACGAAAATACTATTTAGACTACCTAAAGAAAAAGAATAGTAGCATTGGTAACGCATTACAAAAACTTTATGATAATAATTTTGATTATTCAAAATTAAGTCAACCTGTCTTAGACAAATATCTTGACGATATCACAGATATGCGTTTAAAAGCCTTATTTCTTAGTTGAACAAAGAATGTTCTGAAATTAAACTTTTGAAATTTAGATAGTTTCTCACAATTCTACAGAGACTTAGCTAAATGCAGTGTAAATACAATCCAATTAGATGAATCTCGTGGAATACTCCTACCAGTTAAAAAGGAAATAGTAAAATGAGAAAATGCTTGGTTAAAAGACATAGATAAATTTTGAAAATCTGCAAAATCATATGACGTTCTCCCAATCACCTACACATTCAAAAAAAGAGATATAGATAATTTACCCATAGATGTAGAAGATAAAGTTAAGCTTCTAAATTTTTTAAGCAGATTTAAATCTGATGAAAATAATTATATTGTAGAATGATGAGACATTTGAAAACTAATATACTTATTTTTTGCCATCAATAGTCGTACACCCATAACAAGTTTAGACCCAGATAAACAAAAGGAAGTGGCAAATCTTTTTTCAAACAAATCTAAAGATGATGAAAAACCATGAGAGGAAAATCAAGAATGAAAAAATAATAACAATAATGAGAACAATGAAAATAGTGAAAACAATGAAAACAACGAAAATAATAATGAAAACAAAAATAACGAAAACAATAATGAAGGCGAAAATAATGAAAATAATAATGAAGGCGAAAATAATGAAAATA
>CAMJDC010000038.1 GCA_946404285.1 uncultured bacterium
CTGCATCTGTTGGTGTTGGCGTTGGTTCTGCATCTGTTGGTGTTGGCGTTGGTTCTGCATCTGTTGGTGTTGTTGGTTCTGCATCTGTTGGTGTTGGCGTTGGTTCTGGTGCACCTGCGTCTGGATATCTCTCCTTTACCTTTTCTAGTAATCTTTTAATTGTTTCAGGACCTGGGACTCCATCTTCTTTTAAATCACCTGGATGTTCTTCATTCCAAGCATGTTGGAATTGTCTAACTGCTTTTTCTGTAGTTCCTCCTTTCTTAAAGATACCGTCAATCAAACCTGCATCATAATCCAATGATTCTAGTGCAATCTGTACTGACATAATCCATGCGGAAGTATTTTCTTTAATTAGCTCATTCCAATCTTTTCATTTAATTTCGTTTAAATACTTTTTTACAATATCCATCTTACATTCAACTTCATCTGCTTTTATTACATAAAAGCTCTCTACTCCGTAAGATAAATTTGTTAACTGATCCTTAACTTGGTTTTTCACCCAATCAACCTCTCTAAGGTTGTCTGTCTTTGTTGTAAAAACGTCTACCATTTTGATAATAATTATAGAATAAAAATTTTTTTTATGACCAAATTATAATCAAAAAAAAAAATCTGTCAAATTTTTGAGGACTTTTTTTTGTATACTAAAAAAAACCAATCAATAATGAGATTTATCAGACTTTTTATGTGCTAAAATATGCTTTGTTGTTTGAAACTGCTATTTATTTTTTTCAACCACCTCTTTCAGATGACTATCTGACATTATATATTTATTTTCATATAATTTTTGGTTATTAATAAGTGTTTTCAGAGTTTCGTTCCAATAATCCAACAATGGAGATGGTGTTTTAAATTTATCATAGGACTCAATAAGGCGCTTAAAACATGCATAATTACAGAGTTCTTTATGTCTATTGCAACGATTATATATTGGATATGAATATGCATAGATAAAAGATTTTCGTACATTGTCCGACTCTTCACTTTTATGTCTAGTAGATAAAGTTCCAATTGTTTTACGCTGGCGTTTATCCCAGACATAATATGCATCTTTACAAAGAGCAAACTTATCGACATACGAATACAAAGTTGGAGTGTATGCACTATCCTCGTATAGTACAATTTTATTTGGATACTCTGTTGGAAATCTTACTTGTTTAGCTACTTCGGTCTTAACTATCTTATTCCAAACAGCTACAAAGTACATATTATCTTTATTTCCTATATTATGTATAAGCTCATCATAGGTATATACAACTATATTTTTATTTTTTCATGGCATATCAAGGATTATTTCTCTTTTATTAATATCATTATGAATAACTGTTGTGGAAAGTGCTATATCTACTTTTTCTGATTTACATGCGTTATATAGTTTTTCATACATATATGGATGTATAATATCATCACTATCTACGAACCCAAGATATTCTCACTTTGCTGCATCCATTCATGAATTTCTTGCTACGGATACTCACCGATTTGGTTGTGTTATGCATGATACACACGGAAAATTTTCGTCATACCAATTACAAATTTTGAGGCTATCATCTTTCGATCCATCATTAACTAATACAATTTCAATATCTGGCATTGAAGAACTTAATATGGAATCAACCGTTCTTGGTAAGAAAGTCTGAGCATTATAAACTGGGATAATAACCGAAATTTTATAATCAGATTCTTTTCTTTCTGGTAGCTTTGCAACGGATTCTGAAACTCATCATAGTATGTAATTATTCTCCACTTTGGTGTATCACTCTATAGTTATATCGTTTAGTTTAGTTTTTGTTATTTTATATCATAGTTCTAGTATTGGATCTTCAGTTTCTGCGATTAGTGTATTTTTGTCGTATATTTTGTATAGATCGTAAACTCATTTACTTCTAAATACTAGTGAAGTACCATGATAACCGTTTAATGCTGTAATTTCAAATTTTTCGATATCTGTACATGAAACATCAATTTCGTTACTTTCATCCAAAACAATTCCGTTTGGAGATTCTGCGATTACTTTATAACGTATGTAATCATTATCTTTTTTTAAATCTAAATCGTATTTTAAATCTGAAGTGGTAGCAATGGCTATATATGAAAAAGTCTGAGACATAGCCATTATTTTGTAGTGATGAGCTTGAGGACAATCATTTCGCTCTAACTGGTGAACTCATTTAATAACTCTGTAAGTTAGTTGCATATTTATTACAAATTATAATATGAATGTGCTGTAAACTATTTTTAGGATTTTTAATACACTTTTCAAGTAAATTAATATAAAATTTATAGTTAAATAGTTCTAAATTAACGTAATTGAATATATTTTTGAGCCAATACATGAAAGGCTTTTTGACAAAAAAAGGAGTTTTATTTAGTATAAAACTCCTATATACAACCCCACGAGAATTTATATTATTTGTTTCTCTTAATTACGCTGCATCTCAAGATGCTGTTTCATCCATTGATTCTATGCTTTCATCTTCATCTCGATCTATTTCATCGTCTGCTGGCATATTTTCAGCGATGTCTAAATCATCAGCATCATCGTCTGAAGTTTCTCAAGTTAATATTCCTGATTTTTCTAATTCTGACACGACGTCATTCTGATAATCAGTAACATCTTTTTTAGTTTTTTTTAGATTTTTCAAGATTTCTTTAATTTCTGCTTTTTTTAGCTCTCCTAAATCTGATTCTAAATCAGAATTTTCTATCACATTTTTCTCTTTTTGTTTCTCTATACCCATTTTGATATAATTAAAATATAAAATCGTATACTTTATTATAATTATATTTTTTTTTCTGTCAAATTTTTGGGGACTTTTTTAAAAGAAAAAAATATCTTGCATTTTTATATAAAATTTGTATAAGTCAAGCGTAGGGTTTTTGTAGTGTCCCTATAGATATGATAGAAGCAAATTCCACATAGAAATATGTGGTTTTTGTTAAATTCAAATACAAAAATGAGTACTCTGCACTTGAATTTTTAAGTTTTTTATCTACAAAATAATCACGTTTCATTTCATAAAGTATGACAAACTATGTACAAGAAATTTACAATTGATCAATTGACAACCATTCAGAATAATCTTATTCCTCACCTATATACAGTGATTCAAAGAGAAAAATGTCAGTGAGTAAATGATTTTTTTAAAATAGTTTTTCGTAATTGACATGAAGTAATGTACTTTGATAGAGGGAATCCTTTATTGAATATTCAGTTAATAGATAATGACATATATATTACGGATGAAGTAGACAATATTCAGATACAAATTCCTGCCAATGACAAATCTAGTCTAAATCGTATAATGATTCGTTTTATTTCGAAGAAACAAAGACAAATTTGACAGAGATCTATTGAACAGATTCTCATGGATACATTTGTTGAATGAAAATTTTTTTCGGCTCTATGAAAGCCATATATAGTTTATGATATTGAAACTGCTCTGATTTCAGGAGAAGTAAATGAAAAGAATTTTCCAGAATATTACTTATGATTTAGCATGGAGGAAATTGAAGCAGGTAAAATGCAATACTCTTGCATTATGATGGAAGACTTAAAAGATTTTGTTCAAAAATTAATAGATTTTGATGGATATATTATCTGATATAATCAGATTTATTTTGATAATCCTGTGAGTGTATATAATGTATGATTGACAAACGACGAAGTAAAAATTTTGAATGAAAAGAGTTTAGATTTGTATGTTTTTTTCCAACAATTAACTTGAAGAAGAATGTGATTGAATAAAGTTTCAGATTCTCTGGTTTCAGTTAGCAAAACTCTCGATTCATGAGCCGATGTTGAATCTCTTTGGAAACAGTGGAAAGAATCAAATGATAAAAAAATTCTGAAAAAGATTCAAGAATACTGTAAAAACGATGTTAGAATGACTGCCCTAGTTTTGATGTATCTACTTCATTTCAAGAAGGTAGATTTGGATAATGAAGAATATACATTTGATATAGATAAGTTCATTGAATTATCTCGCCCTATGGAAAAAAAGACTGACGTAACTAATGCAGTGAATTGATCATTATTTGTATAGAGAAATTTAAAATAAAATAATGGAGTTTTAACTAAAAAATAGCGACCTAATCGACCGCTATTTTTGGTATTTGAAATAAATATTATTCAGCCTTTTCTTCTGGTTTAACTACACAATCTACAGTCAAATCTCATGCTTTCCATTCAATTGTGTCAGCTTTGGTTACTCATAATACGTCGTCTTGGAATAATTCGATATCTTTTCTATCTGATTCATTACAGTAAATAACTATCTTTTCGAGAGCTGTTCACATTGAGATTTGAGATTCTGTTTTAAATCTTCTAACTGATTCAATAACTCCACTAACTTTTTCAAATTCAGCGATGATTTTTTCTGGATTATCGATATTTAATATCTCATTTGGGAATGCACATTTATGGATAGATATTTCGTTATCTGAATTTTTGAATTGATTTTGATAAATTTCCTCAGTGATATGTGGCAAATATGGAGCTATCATCTTGAGAGTAGCGAATAGCACGTTGTACAAAGTCCATTGTCATGCTAATTTCTTTACTTCTCAATTCTCAAATAATTCTGGTTTATATAATCTTACTTTTACTAATTCAAGATAATTATCACATAAATCATGCCAGAAGAAATCTTCAAAAGCGATTTTTGCTAAACCGTATTCAAAATTATCTAAGTATTCTGACATTTTTTTGATAGTTTCGTTTGTTCTGGCAATAATCCATTTATCAGTTTCAAGTAAAGTAGAAGTATCAAAATCTGCTTTTGGATTAAATCATTCAGTCAACATTCCTACGAAACTTGCTGCATTTCGAAGCTTTGTAACTAATTTCTGTCAGTTTTTAAATTCATTTTCTTCGAAAAGCATATCTTTTCCAAGTTGTCACCCTGCTGCCCAATATCTTACAGCATCAGCTCACCATTGGTCAATAAGCATTTCTGGGTCAAACTTAGCATTTCATTTTGATTTACTGAATTTCTCTCATTTCTGAGCCATTACGAAACCTGATATCATCACATTCTTGAATGGTACATCATTTTCTCTGAGATAGCTATGTAATGTAGTGTATAATAACCAAGTTCTGATAATATCGTGTGCTTGAGGTCTGAGGTCCATAGGGAAGAAATTCGTAGTGTCGAATCCATCTCTTTCAAGCATTTTCTTATTAATCAATGGAGATAATCCAGAAGTGAACCAAGTATCCAAAACTAATGTTTCTCATTTAACTTGGTCTGCTGTATATCCATCAGGCAAATCTACACTTGGATCTACTGGACCACGTTCAAGTTGCTCTTCGCTTGGCAAAATTATTTCATTTGTATTAACATCATACCAAACAGGAATAGGAATTCAGAATTTTCTATTTCTAGAGATATTCCAATCCCAGTGTAAGTTTTCAATCCAATCGTTTGATCTTTTTTTCATGAAATTTGGATACCAATTCATTTTGTCATTTTGAGCTAACAAAATATCTTTTTTATCCAAAATCTTTACGAACCATTGATGAACTGGTAAAATTTCAACAGGTACTTTTCATCTTTCAGAAATAGCTTTACTCTGAATGATTGGAGTCCTAGCTCTAACTACTCATTTTGCAGTCAAAATTTTCATCATTTTTTCCCTAGCTTCTTCTACTTTGAGTCCATCAATTTCAGGTAATCATGTATTTATCATTCTTCCATATCTGTCTATACAGATTTTTGGTTCTAATTCATGTTTTTGGAACCAATAAACATCCACTTCGTCTCAGTAACTACAGCACATTACTAGTCCAGTTCCTTTATCAATTTTTGCTTTATCATCTGGTAAAAGTGGCACTGTATCTCCAAGTGGAGTAGTGATTTTGTGACCAAAATATGGTTGATATCTTTCATCATCTGGATGCGCGAAAACAGCTTTACAAGCTGGAAGTAATTCAGGTCTAGTTGTAGCAATTACGAGTTTTGTTCCATCATCTAGGGTAAATTCTATATCATTGAAAAATTCGTTGAATTCTTTTTCTTCAGTTTCAGCTTGAGCTATGGTAGCTTGCAGCTTAGTACACCATAAAGCTGGGAAATCTTTAGAAATGATTTCTCATTTTTTGTACAGTTTTACGAATTCTTTTTGAACTAATTGCTGTGTAGATAATGCTATTGTGCTATAACATTTAGTCCAGTCTACAGAAAGTCACATTCTAGTCCATAAATTTTTGTAGATTTCTACGTATCTTTCGTTAGTTTCCAAACATTTCTTGATAAAATCTTTTCTTTCCATCTCTTTGATGTTTATCTTCAAATCTTTTTCTACAAGCTGCTCTGTAGGAATTCAGTTATTATCAAATCCCATTGGATAATATACATTAAAACCTTTCATCCTCTTGTATCTAGCGATGATTTCGGCTTGAGTATATGAAGAAATATGTCCAATGTGAAGTTTTCCACTCACTGTTGGAGGAGGAGTATCTATTGAAAAAGTTGGTTTACTACTTCATTTTTCGTATTCATTGATTTGGTTTTCTTGCCAAAACTCTTGCCATTTGGGCTCAGATTCTGCAAAATTGTACTTGTTTGCCATAATTTTTAATTAACTGAAAAATAAATTTCGAATTAAGGAAAAAATATTTATTGAAGGGATAATTTCAAGAGAAAAAGGCACATAAAAAATTGGTATATAAAATACATTTTGTCTAAAACTAATTTCACAGATTATTCTTTATATAATAATGTTTCATCTAAATCATCATTTTCTATCAGATTTTTTATAATTTCTTTGGTGTGTTCTACTCAGTTTGTTTTGATACAATCTGTTCAAATAGTAAAAGGTGGATAGTCGTTTCCTCCTGGAAAAATGGCATCTCAAATGAATAGGATATCCTCCAAATTGAAAGGATTATTTTCCATGATTTTCTTTATTGCAAAAGCTTTGTCTACTCATTTCATAGTGATGTCTATAGATGTCGTTCATCAGGAATTGATTGAAAATTCTGGAATTCTTTTTTCAAGTTCAGCTTTTATTACATTTCTTTTTTTGAAATCTGGATCCCGATATTGCTTTTCTTGGAGTGGAGCATGCTGTCAAAGTGCTGAAAAAGTTATTTGTGATCATCTATCTTCTACTATATCTCACCGAGTTTTTTCAGGTCTTAGATTTAATAAATCCATCACTTCATTCATACTATCCAGAATTTTTTTCTTTTCATCTGGGGTAAAATCTAAACTATATAATTTATGTCGCTCTCAATTTTCATATCTGAGCATTTTTGTCCCACAATTTGGACAAGCTATGAATTTTTTGAGTAAATTTTCATCTGTAGTAATATGATCAAAAATCTGTCTCTGAAAACGGTCTGGTCATCATCATGTAATCACAGACATGTGATATTTTTCCAGTAATTGATTAACTAGTTCAACCATTTCATCATCTAATCTTTCCTTACTTGGAGCGAGCGTTCCGTCCAAATCAAAACAGATTATTTTTTTCATATTATGGTATTATAATATAAATATAATGTTTATGTAATAAAAATTTTTGGATTTTCAACCAAAAAAAAAGTCCACTTCGTAATGAAGCTGGTACATAATGACTGTACATTTTCAGAACGTGAAAAAATCTCAGCACTAGGCTGAGATTCTAATTATATAAGCAGAAGAACTACATTAATCTAAGATTCAGTGGTAAATCTGATTTCAAGCTCTCCCAGTCTGACTTTGAAGGATTTTTGAGTTCATCACACCAATTAGCCAATTTTTCCATTTGTAGAATATGCGATGGTGAAATATACCAATCTTTTTCAAGTTGATATTTCAATGTTTGAATTGTTGATTTGATGCTAGATAAATCTGAGCTTGCTCTATATGAATATCCGAAAGTGGAAGATATTGAATTTATACGATCTGCAAGTTTTCAAACGTTTTGGCTCACATTTTCTTGGGAATAAATGCTTTCAAATATATTCATAAGGAAGAAACTATTCAGATTTGTTTTTAATGTTTGCATTTGAGTAGTTGTTGGAACCTTTTGTTCATCTTCTATGGAGAATCATAACTGTGTAGTTATACTTTCGTCAATAGTAGACACAGTTGATGTATCAGATGTTACTATTTCTTTTATTCACTCCAATAAAGGATCTTTTTCTTCTGGAATCTGAACGTTATCTTTTGTTGGTTTTTCAATTTCTTCAGATTTTATGTTTTGTGGCTGTGGTTTGGATTCTTGTTTAGTTTGCATTGCAACGAAATCATTTTTTTCTTCAGTCTTGATTGTAGGCCACTGAACATCTTCTGTAGATAATGTGAATGTAGCCGAAATATTATTTTTGGTCATGAAAGAAAGCATTATATCAGAATCTTTCAAAACGTCTATATTATCCGAATTTGGATTGATAGCGACCAATTCTGAAGTAATTTCTTTTACCTCTGTCTTTTTTTCTGATTTTTTGGTTTTTACTGTAATCTTATCTCCATCATTTTTTACTAGCATCTCTCCGTTCTCTTCCTTGGCGATATGAATGTCCAAAGTCTGATCTTTTTCTTGCGAAATTGAAAAATCTGGAGTGATTATTTCTACATCTGAAGAGCATTCTGGACAATAAATTCTAAAGAATTTACCATCAAAGAGAGAAATCTGGTATCATTTTTCAGTTTTCTTAATTGAAAATTCCGCAGGTCAAACAATCTTGGCTTGCGTTCCATCTTGTAAATTGAATATTAAATCAGTTCATTCTGGAAATGAAACTATATCTCCATCTTGAATTGTCTTTAGTTTATCGGAATTTGGTAATACTTTTCCATTTCTATCTAAAGAATAATCTCAGTTAAATTCAACGATTTCGGCCACATAATCAGCTAATACTCAATTTGGAGTGTTGTTTTGTTTTACGGAAAAGATTCAGAAATCTACCACTTGCGTTTTGTCTAGCACCAATCATCCAAACACTACGAATATAAGAATTGTAGCTAATGATGCATACATAATTCTCTTGGATGCGAAGAAAAATACTTTGGATGAAATCTTGGTAGAAATTTCTATTCAGGTTTTTTCTTTTTGGATACGAGAAAAAAGCTCGCTCTTGAGATGAGCAGGCATTTCTTGTGATTGCTGTTGCTTGAAATACTCTGAAAGCTTCATTCTCCCAAATAAAAAATACTAAACCCTTTCACTATGGTATACGAAAGAAATCAAAATTTGTGACAAAATTGTACACTTTTTTTTGTTGTTTAAATTTTCTCGTCGATTTTTTGCATTTTTTTATTTTTGGAATATAATGTATGTATAGTATTTATATAAAAATAAAAATAATGAATAAATTTGTAAAGAAGCTTCTAAGAAAACTTAAAAAGTTTAAGGAAAATCATAAATCTAATATGAATATTCTCATTGAATGTATAGCAATAATTATGATATGGAGAGGTGTTTGGGATTTGTTAGAAATTTATATTATTCCTGACAATCCATTGGCAAGCAATATAATATGTATTATAGTGTGAATTGTTGTACTTTTATGGGACGATTGAAGGTTATGAGAACTAGAAGAAGAACCTCATAGAAACAAAAATAGATAAATTTATTAATTAAAATTATATCATGCTCAATTTATCAAAAAAAATACTTAAAAAAATTAAAAAATTTAGAAAAGATCATAAATCAAATCGGAATATTTTTTTGATATTCTTGGCAATTGTGATGATATGGAGATGAATTCAGGATTTACTTACTCTATGTTTATTTCCAAATCATCCGATTATAAGTTGTATAATCTGTATCGCAATTTGAATGATTATATTGTTAATTGATGATGGAAAAATTGATGAATTATCTGAACACACAGAAAACAATAAATAAAAAATCTGGTTTTATATTTAATAATAAATATTTTAAAAAAAATGCAACGAAAATTGGAACAAAACGCTTATAAAATGGAATTCCTAGAACTATTGGAAGAATTGGAAACTTCTGAAATTTGAATTTCTCAAAAAGAGGCAAAAGATAGATATGAATTATACTGACCAAATGAAATACAATCAAAAGATAAAAATTCTGCTTTTAAAATTCTTTTGAGCCAATTTACATCTCCACTGGTTATAATTTTGGTTATTGCTGCGATAATATCTTCGTTAATTGGAGAAGGTGTAGATGCAATTATAATTTGTGGAGTAGTTGTTTTAAATGCTCTGCTATGATTTTTTCAAGAATTTAAAGCTGATAAGGCAATTCAATCACTAAAGAAAATGGCATGATTAAAATCAAAAGTTTTGAGAGATGGAGAAGAAATATTGGTTGAAGCAAGTGAATTAACGATTTGAGATGTGATTTTATTGGAAGCTGGGGATAAAATTCCTGCCGATGCTAGACTTTTTGAAGCTGTGAATCTGGAAGTGGAAGAAGCCATTTTAACATGAGAAAGTGTTCCTGTAGAGAAACATATTGCCACAATTAAAGAAACTTCGACATTAGCCGATATGAAAAATATGGTATTTAGTGGAACTATGATTACAAAATGACGTTGAAAAGCTGTAATTACTGCAATTGGAATGAATACTGAAATGTGAAAAATCGCATGAATGCTCGAAGATGCACCAGAAAAAACTACAACTTTGGAGAAAAAGCTGAACAATCTTTCAAAGATTTTATGAATTGCTGCCGTAGTGATTTGCATAATTATATTTGTTGTTTATTGGCTAGTATCACATTTGGAGTTTCAACAGGCATTTTTGGCTGCTGTGGCATTAGCTGTGGCTGCTATTCCAGAATGATTACCGGCTGTAGTAACAATTTCATTATGATTATGAGTGAAGAGATTTGTAAAAAAGAATGTATTAGTTAGGCGTTTGTCGTCTGTAGAAACACTTGGAAGTGTGAATATAATTTGTACAGATAAAACTGGAACTCTAACTAAAAATGAAATGACTGTAACTAAATTATTTGTGAATGGAGAAATTGTGGATGTTAGTGGAAGATGATATTCAACTAAATGAGAATTCTCTGCTCCGATTGAATGACTACTACCACTTTTGAGTATCGGAATGCTATGTAATACAGCAAAATTACATAATAAAGAAATAATTTGAGATCCTACTGAATGAGCACTACTCGTAAGTGCATATAAAGCATGAATGAAGGAAGAAGACTTTTTTAATGATTGGGAATGGATTGATGAAATTCCGTTTGATAGTGAGAGAAAGAGAATGAGTGAAATTTTTGCTAGAAAAGTATCAAGTAAAAATGCAGAAGAATCTAAATATAAAAAATCTTATATCTCAAAATTACCAAAAACTCTGATTTATACTAAATGAGCAATCGAATGATTATTACCATTGTGTGATACCATTTTGATTAATGGAGAAATTAAAGAATTGGATAAAGAAACTAAAAAGCAGATTCTCAATCAGGCTGCCACATTCTCTGAAGAAGCACTCAGAGTTTTAGGGTTTGCTTTTGGTGAATGAAAAGAAGAAAAGAATCTGACATTCGTAGGACTTCAAGCAATGATTGATCCACCACGTGAAGAAGTGAAAGATTCTATCACTACATGTAAAAATGCATGAATTCGTGTGATTATGATTACATGAGATAATAAAGTAACAGCATGAGCTATTGC
>CAMJDC010000039.1 GCA_946404285.1 uncultured bacterium
TTGATATTATCCATCAAATTCGTGATAGCTGAGATTTTAATTCATTCTGCTAATTTTATTCTAATTTGAACTACTGATGGTCAAATATCAAATCATTCAATAGAAATATTAATTCAAAATTCTGAAAGTTTATTTTGCAGTGATTGAGCTTTTTCCACAATAGACTTCTCATCAATCTGCTGTGCTTCAGATATATTTGATGCAAGAAGCGAAACAGGAAAAGTTGGTTTATCTCATGAAAAATGAATCTGTGGACGAGGTTTAGCTTGTTGCTCTTTTTCTTGTATCTTTTGCTCAACTTTTTGTTTGAATAACGAACCAAATCCATCTTTAAGTAATGAACCAGAATTAGAAGTTCATTCTACCTTTGCTCAAGCTCATACTTGAGCTCTTTTATTTCATCAAGTAGCATCTGCTAACTTTTTGAGTAAATCCGAATCTGAATTTGGTTTATTATCATTTGAATTTTTAGAAGTTTTTTGTTGTTTTCTCTCCGGTGCCGATTCATGTTCTACATTAATTTTTGGAAGTTTTGGAATAGAGACATTTAAAGAATATAATATCCAACCTACAAGCAAAATAATTAATGCTATTATCAAAATCTGAATCGCCAATTTTGAATGTCAAAATACAGATTCTAATAACCAATATACCGGCCATGAACAGTATCATCCATATTGAGGCGAACTTGTCCAATTAACCAAGTTTTCTCATCACTCCGTTATTGCCTGGAAATTCAAAACTGCTGAAGTTAAAAACATTGAACAAACAAACTGTTTAATCAAAGTTTTCATCAAATATCATTTAAAAAGAATCAGAATTCAGACTAACACACACAAAACAAAAAACACCAAAAGTCACGTTTCTCAAAAAGCATAACTTGTTCCTTTTGAAAGTCGTCCCAAAATCGGAGCATCTGGAGCGAATTGTTTCGCAAAAAAGAATATTACTCCAATTAGAATAAACCCAATTCCTATATGATATTTATTAATTCTAAAGGTTGATCTTGACCTTGAACGTCTTCTTCTCCTAGCCAAAATTTAATAAAATGAAAATAAATAATCATAAAAATATTGATATCATTTTTCATATTTTTTTCAATTCAAAATTAATAAAAAATTCTGATATATTTTATTAATCAAGAATAATAATTATACTAAAGATGACTCATTACTCAAAACAAAGGAAAGTGATTCCGGATGATCAGTCACTGCATCTCATCATGTCCTAAATTCCGCAAAAATTTGGTAAACTATCAACAAGAAACTAAATAATACTAACGCTGACAGCAAAATATTAACCAACAAATTACTGGCCTTCTTAAATCAATCTCAACTTCATCAATCCGTAATATACAAATACCCAGCGACAAATACCATAATTACTATCACAATTCCATACAAATATGCAAAGAACTTTGCTACATCTATAATAAAAGTAGCCGCCCTATCCACAAAATTTCAATCAGCCGCCATATAGTAAATAAAGTCTACTCCTTTTATAATCAACAAAGCAACCACTACATTTATCAATCATTTAATAAGAGTCTTTCACTTTTCTCACTCTCATGCAGAAATAACCCTAAATCAAGTAACTACTATCATTATAATTGCCAAGAAAAAAGCCGCAACTTTAACCGCAGATAATACTCTAAATAAAACTGAATCCTGTCATATTAACGCCGTTTTAACTCATCATATACCAGCTCAAGTATAAGTAACATCCGCCTGATTGAAATTAAGCACAATTCAAAATAATCGATTAGCACCAAAAATAAACACTCATCACAACATAATATAGAGTAAACTACTCATAGATTTACCTAAATCTTTAGAATCTTTATTAAGTAATAATGATGCTCACGCCCAAACAATAAATATCACCATAAGCCCAAGCGTCATATTACGGATAACATTAAATATTCTATTTCCCTCCGTTCATGGATTAGGATAAAATAATTGTATAATATTATCTTTTAAAGTTTCATCCTTATCAACATTTCATTTATCAATTACAGATCATTCCAATGATTTAAGATAATCATCATATTCAGGAGCAGCTCAAAGTGCTTGTTGTCTCAATGGAAAAATAAATCAAGCAACAACCAATAAAGCAAAGATTAGTAAATACAATTTTATTTTTATTCTTTTTAGCATCATTTATAACCATACATAAATAAAATTTATTCTGTTAACAAATTTACGACACTTACAAAAACCTCAATAATAATATAGAAACCTATCAACAAAAGAACTCATACTCCAATACTTATCATATTTTTCTTAAATTCTTTAAATTGTGCTTCATTATCCTTCGCTACAACCAATCTTAGTCCATTCCGAACCAACATAATAGTGGCAACAGCCAACCCTACATAAATGGTATATTGTAAATAAGTATATAAATTACTTTTTATTATACACAACGTATTAGAAAAAGTATATCTAGAATCTTTGCTACATGCACTTCCTGCTGATGTTATCGTATTGTCTAAAATCGTATCTTGAACTTTATCCGTATCTCATGCACCATTAGCTTTATCTGCAGCCTCATCTAAAAACTTTATTGGTCAACCATCAAACCATCACGCATCTACACAAGACACATTAATTCCAATTGATAAAACCAAAATTCACATAAATCATATTATAAGATTACTCAGATATTTCATTGCTGAACATAAAATATAAACACCTAATTATATCCAAAAGTTTAAAAAAATGCAAAAAAAATCAGACTTTTTTTAATGTGTTTTAAATTTTTTATTCCATTTGAAATATAAACATAAAATCATATCAATTAATTATGAATCATTTTATTTTTTACCATTAATAACCATGCAAAACTTTTTTGATGAAATATGAGTAAAAGTACCTGAAATTTATCTACCAAAAAAATGAACAAATCTATCAAAATGGGCTGTAGTCGCTTGTGACCAATATACTTCTCAACCCGAATATTGGAATGAAGTAAAAAATATTGTTTGAGACTCCCCTTCTACTTTGAAAATTACATTCCCAGAAATTTATCTAGAATGATGACATAAAGCTGAAATAATTGAAAACATTGTGAAAACAATGCATGAATACGATGAAAAATGAGTTTTGGAAAATCAATGAACTGGATTCATCTATATAGAAAGACAGACAGCACATGTACCTGTAAGAAAAGGATTAATTTTGGCTTTAGATTTAGAGAAATATGATTTTAGCAAAGGTTCACAAACTTTAATTAGAGCCACAGAATGAACTATCATTGAAAGAATTCCTCCTCGTGTAGAAATCAGAAAAAATGCAATTTTTGAATTACCTCATATCATGGTATTGATAGATGATCCTGAAAAACAAGTAATCGAACCGCTTAAAGCTAATGTAAAAGATGAGAATCTGCTTTATGATTTCGATTTAATGATGAATGGTGGTCATATAAAATGACGAAAAATAAATGATGAAAATACTATTATGCAAATTGTAAACTGACTAAAAAAGTTAAATAATCCTGAAAATTTTAAAGAGAAATATAGATTAACTGAAGATTTATGAGTTTTACTTTTTGCAATGTGAGATGGAAACCACTCTTTTGCTACCGCAAAAGCCATTTGGGAAGAAAAGAAAAAGAATCTTAGTCCTGAAGAACAGTTGAATGATCCTGCAAGATTTGCACTTGTAGAAATAAACAACGTTCATGATGAATGAATCATTTTTGAGCCTATCCATCGTGTATTATTTAACGTGGAAGAGAATAGTTTTGTAGATGATATGTGAAGATTTTTCAGAAGTATCGGTTCTGATTTAAAAGTGGAAGAATACAACACCAAAGAAGAATTAATGCAAAATATGAAAAAATCTGATTGAAATACACATTATTGTCGATGAGTATCCAAATCTAGTTATTATCTATTCTGAATCGTAAATCCTAAACTTAATTTGGAAGTAGGAAATATGCAAGCATTCTTAGATCAATATTTAAAAGATCATACTGATTCAAAAATTGACTATGTGCATGGAGACGAAGTAGTAGAAAAACTATGAAAAGAAAATTGAAATTTTGGAATATTATTTCCAATTATGGACAAATCAGATTTCTTTAAAACTGTAGTAATAGATTGAGCGTTGCCTAGAAAAACATTTTCAATGTGAGAAGCCGATGAAAAAAGATATTATCTAGAAGCTAGAAAAATTATCAAATAATTATCATAAAAAATATTTTACATAAAATACCGACAATGTTGGTATTTTTTATTTTTTCATTTAAAAAATATCCCCTCTCCAAGGAGACGAGATATTTTTCCCTGTTTAGCCTTTTGTGAAAAAGGTGTAACTAACCTATATAAAAATAAAATATAAAATCAAGAGTTTTTTCATAAATAAAAATTCTCTTATTCATTTCACAAAAAATAGCTTAAACTAGCCCCTAAAAATATATTAAACCATCTATAATTACTCTAGAATAAAAAAGTCCACTTTTTTTTGCAAAAAAAATGAGTTTGATGTATAATATACATGTATTGTTTTAAATATTACATTCATAATATGGCCCTGCACGATAAAAAGCTACCTAAAAATTCTGGAGAAGATTTTCAAGGTATAGAGAACAAAATAAATAAAAAACCAGATCTTATTGCTAAATACAGAGAAGAAATAATGAATATTTTAAAAAACAATGAAGCAGAAGAAACCGATAAAACAACCCTAAGTGATTTGATAAAAAAATTAAAACATAAAAAATGAGAATTATGAACAGACTTATGAAAAACTCCTCCATACAAAATAGATTTGAGTAATAATACAGAGGTTACCAATTTTTGGAAAAGTATTGTCAACAATAGCAACACAATGATACTATGAAAACCTTTAGATTGATGATGATCTCCAACAACAAAAGAAAAGAAAGACATTAATAAAAAAATTGAAAGAGCTCTACAAGAAATCCAGTTTGTACATGTTGATTGAAGTTGAACTATCATAGACAAAAAGTTTAGATTATTCAAATGAGCTTCTACTGATATGACTAAGATAGCAACAACTTCAAGCAATCCGTTAATATCCTATTTACTAACGGAAACTGATGAAACAAAAGTTGATAAGCACGTTGAAGATTTTGTAGATTCTGTAAAAAGTAGAACATGAAAAAATTGATGATGAAATCCATTTTATATTAGCTCAACAAAATTAGACGAAAAAGGTAAAGATGAAGAGAGAAAGGTAGCAATGCGTATAGCTTTATATTTATATTGTGTCTACAAAATTGTAAATCCTGATACAAAAAAATGAGATACTGATAAATTTTCAAAAGCTCTATGTAAAGACATAAATGACAAACTTGATCAAATAATAAACAATGAAATTCCCAAAATTAAATGATTACATAATGCCAAAGTAGAACTTTGATACCTTGAACCAGAATATGAAACTTTGAAAGAATTAAATAAAAAAAAATGAAGTTGAGAAATTAATAAGGGGTCGCATAGTATATGATCTACACCATTAAGCTTACCCATAGTAGATTTAACTTGAGAATATGAATCATGAGCTCCCATAACTGCGAATATTGACGAATATAGAATCATAGAAAATAAAGTCACTATAACAGATGCATGATGAACTAAGCATAAAACAGCTTTCATTGATTGAATGTGGAATACTGGTGACTTATTCAGTAAATTAAATAGCAAAGCTACATCTGTGGATTTCTGTATAGAAATATCATGACATAAAATAAAAATTTGAAAACTAACACTATCAAATATTTCATGAAAAGCCGAATTAAAAATAGATATTGATAATGAAGCTACCATAAATGCAGCATTTACAACTGCATGAGTCCCTATACCAGCATGGCCATTCAATTTTGAAATACCAGTAAAATGAATAAAAAATGTATCAAATTGATTAAAATGATGTAAAGCTTCACTAACTAAACCTGTAAAATTTAAAATAAGTAAATGATGAGGTGGTTGAGGTTGATGATGAGGTGGTTGAGGTTGATGATGAGGTGGTTGAGGTTGATGATGAGGTGGTTGAGGTTGATGATGAGGTAGTTGAGGAATCAAAGCTAAAGAATGGACAGCCACAATTTCAAGCGTAGAAAAAGTTCATTCAGAAGAAGCTGCATATCTAGCTGAAGAAAAAGATAGAGAAGATTTTGATAAACTCTGAGAATTATCTCTACTAAAAATAAGCACATGGCATCCATGGAGCAGAATGAAACATTTTATTTCAAGAGAACATAAAAGAAACAAAGCAATCAAAAAGCATATGCAAGCCGTAAAAGGAAGAATTGATATAAGACGTGAAAGTGTCGTAAATGCTTCGAATAGACACGAACTAGAACATAGTGATGATAAATGGAAATGATGAATTGATGAAAAATATATTAAGCATGAAAATGCTGATGTAAATAGACTTTGTGTAGAATATCTAAAAACAGATATGAAAGATGCTGATTTTGAGAAAAAATTTAACGAAATCATCGCACATGATATGATTATTGGAGACATAATAAGAGACCAAAAAATGAATTATCTATGATCAAATATTTTGTTAAAATTAAAACAAGAAAGAGCCGAACAAGTTATGATGGATAAAATTTGAAGATTATTATTAGAAGATGTTAATGCTACTACGCTCAAGATGAAAGATTCTTACGATGAAACTAAATTTAAATCAGAATTAAAAAATATTTCCGATGAATATTTTAAAGCAACACAATCTAATTTTCCACCAGAAATCAGAAAACTTTTAGATAATTCCCATGATAAAAATTTAATGCTTCCAATACTCCAAAACTGGAAAGCTCAATTACAAGCAAATGTAACCAACTTAAAAATGCAATTACAACTCCTTGATAATACAACAGGAGCATACGAAATCAATAATAAAGATAAAGAAAAAGCTCTTTGGCAAAGATTCTGACACTGGATGGACAAACACAGAGTTTTAACAATTTGATGATCTGCCTTATTAGGAACTGGTATGTTATGAGTAGGAACTATTATTTGATGACCTTTAGGTGCTTGAATTGCAACATGACTTCTTGCCACAAAAATGTGAGTAATGAGCGCTGCGAAAAAAGCAAGCCATTATACTAAAGAACAAAAAGGACAAGAAAAAAGATTAACACATGGTTTAAATATTGAAAAACAAAATTTGGAAAACATTAGAAAAGTTATGGAATGAGCTCCTTGGTACTCATGGAGAAAACGTAAGTCAAAGAGACAATACAAATTATATCAAGAAGCAACTCAACATAGAATTGCAGATACAGAACATCTAACTAAAAATATTCAAAGTATATTAAGTTCAACGGCAGACCTTACAAAACCAGAAAATAAAAATGATCAAGATGCTTTAAAAGGTTCTTTAGTAAGCGCTTTAGTAAGACTCGATTATTATAAAGAATGTTGACATAACTTTGTTGCATCTCAAAATAGAACTAAAATAGAACAAGATTTTAATACTCTTTATAAGGCTGTCCAAGACGGTGTATTTAGATTAAATGAATCTATGTTATCTACCAAAACCCGTGAACAAGTTATAAAAGATTGAATCGATGATATAAGAACAAATGATTCTAATTATCAGACGTTACATGACGCACTTAAAAATGATTATAAAACTTCCCTTACTGCTTTTAAAAGAAGAAGATGAAGTTTAGAAAGAAGATACCGATTAGGTTCTTTCTTTATTTACGGATGAAGTGCATTACTTATGCAACGGATGCTATGAAGTTGAGTATTATGACACCATACAAAAACCATCACTACACCATCGACTACTTCAACCACACTTCATCCCCAAGTAAGAAGTAGTTTAGCAAGCAGTGGAGTTCCTTCATCAAAAATTACAGCAATAGAAAGTGCTCTAAAATCTGCTCCAACAAGTTGATGAAGTTACAATCCAGAAGCTTTCTGGACAATTCTAAAAACTGAAACATGATGGACCGATGCCCAACTAAATAACTGGATGTCCAACCATTTCATGAAAAATGTGTTATGGCATCTTAATGAATGATGAGCCTCTGAATTTAAAAACGCATTACTATCCGCTCACATTAATACATTAAGTCCCGGAGATCCTTTATTCATAAAAGCCGAAACTTTCCTATCAAGTCCTAAGATTTGAATTTTGAGACCATGAGAATGAACAACTGTCTTGAAAAATTTACAAGATTATTTAAGCTGAGCTAAAAGTTATAGTTCATTTTCTCCTGACATGAGGATAAAAATGTGACATTTTGGTCACATGGCAATTCATAACGATATTGGAGGATGATCAAGATTGTCAAAAGAACTATTAAATACAATAACTAGACCTTGACAGAGTCGAACAAAAACCCGAGATAAACATTACTTTTTTGATGGTATCGGTATGCCAATTTATGCAAACACATACAGAAAGAGAATGATTCCAAATAATAATGAAAAATGAGTAGAGTTAAAAAATACAGATCCTGGAGTAATACCTGAATGAGATGAATTTATTACAGCAGATCCAAATTGATCCTCATCATGACCAAGCTCTGGTGCATGACCAAGTTGGATTTAACAAAATATTTTAATTATTAATATATTAAAAAATGGAAGATTTAGATATGTATTTAGAAGATCTTTTTATGGAGGCATGATTTCATCCTGATGAATTTGACGAATTAAAAGAAGAATGGATTCCAATTCTCATAACACGTATTGTCACAAAATTTGCATTAAAATTAAATAATGCTGATATTGAAAAAGCAGAAAAATACCTCAAAAATGGTGATAATGAAAAATTTCGAAAATTATGCTCAGACAAAATTCCTAATTATGAAAAATACTTTATTTCTGTTCTTCAAGAATTTGAAGATGAATATTTAGAGAATTTTAAAGACGAATAATCGTGCAAAATTCTGATTCATTATAAACGGAGCGAAACTGCCCCGTTTTTTCTTTCTTGTTTTTACTATAACTTTTATTATCATTATTTTCTGAATGAAATATTTTATAATTATCCGTGAACTATGCATCTAAATATTGCCTTTTCTGGACCGGCCGGATCTGGAATCAACACTGCATGAGAACTACTGTCCGAACTTTTAGCGAAAAAATGATACTGCGTACGAGTAGACAAAGAATATGCAAGCGTGATAAAATGAAACAACAATACAATGTTTGTAAATATTTCCAATGATGGAAAACCTTATTTTTCTCGTAAAGTTCAGACTTTTATAGCTTTGGATAAATTAGCAATAGACAAAAATTCTGAATTATTTGATTTGGAAGAAATTATCGATTTGAGTACAGTGAATACTACTAGGAAAAATACTTTTGCATTTGCTGTGGCTGTAGAAAAATTGAATTTGAAACACGAGGAAGCTGAAAAAATGCTAGAAGAAAAATGATTTTTGTCGAAAGATAGAGAATGAAATCTGAAAGCATTGGAAGAATGAATTGAATTTGGAAAAAATCACTGATGAGTAAAATCAGATTTTTCAAATGATGCTTGAGCTCCCCTTTCAATGCAGTTTGGAAATAATCTGATTGCAGACTGAGCAGCTAAAGCATGACTAGAATTCTATACAGCATATCCAATGACGCCATCTTCTACGATAATCAACGGAATATTAAAACATCCAGAAATTACATTCCATCAATGAGAGGATGAAATCGCAGTAAGTATGATGATGCTCGGAGCAAGTTATGCATGAAAAAGAGCTATGTGTGGAACAAGTGGATGAGGATTTGCTTTAATGGTAGAAAGTTTGGCATTTGCAAACCAAGCCGAAATATGATGAGTTTACGTTCTTTCTCAAAGAGACTGACCAAGTACAGGAACTCCAACTTTTGTGGCTCAATGAGATTTGGATATCGCATTGAATGCATGATTTGGAGGAACTAAACCTATCGTTTTAGCTCCAAGTAGTTATGAAGAAGCTTATGAAATGATAGCTCAAGCTTTGAATTGGAGTGAAATTTATCAGCATCCTGTGATATTTTTGGTAGATAAGACCTTATCTGAATGCTTGATGAGTATTGATGTAAATAAGTTAAAAGAACCTGAGATTAAGCATTGAGAAATTGCAAAACAGTCGGATCCTGATGAATACTTGAGATACAAAGATACTGAAAGCTGAATCTCTCCTAGAGCTATTCCATGAACTAAAAACACATTATTCATTGCTTCTTCTTATGAACATACAGAAAGTTGAGCGACAAACGAAAAACCAAAAATCAAAGTTCAGCAAATGGAAAAACGTGCTAGAAAAATGGAGACATTCAAGAAAGAAGAACTCAACAACTGAATTGCTTACGAAATTATCAATCCAAATGCAAAGAAATTCTTTGTCACTCGATGAATCAACCGCTACCCTATCCAGAAAGTTATCTCTGAAAATAATGACTGGTGATTAATTGTAATAAAAGTATTCCAACCATTCGATGAAAGCTTAAGAAAATTCTTCAAAGAGAATGAAAATCAGATTGAAAAATTATTGTTCGTAGAATTAAATCACGATGGAAGCTGTGAAAGATATATTCGCTCAGAATGTGGATTAACTACTGACGAATGGAATGAAAAGATTGACCATTTGAG
>CAMJDC010000040.1 GCA_946404285.1 uncultured bacterium
GAATTCGTGTGATTATGATTACATGAGATAATAAAGTAACAGCATGAGCTATTGCTAGAGAACTATGAATCGAGTGAGATGTGATTACTGGAGCAGATTTTGAAAAATCTAAGAATAAAGTTGAACTGCTCGAAACCGTAGGAGTAATCGCTAGAGTAAATCCATCAGACAAACAAGAAATTGTGAATATTCTGAGAAAAAGATGAAATGTAGTAGCGATGACGTGAGATGGAGTAAATGATGCACCTTCGATTAAAGCCGCAGATATTGGAGTATGAATGTGAATCACTGGAACTGACGTAACCAAGGAAGCTGCGGATATGATTCTGACTGATGATAATTTCAAATCAATTGTAAATGCTGTAGAAGAATGAAGATGAATTTATGATAATATCCAGAAATTCGTAAACTATATGATAGTTTCAAATATATGTGAAATCGCAATCCTATTCGTAGCTAGTTTGATTTGAGTACCAATTCCATTACTAGCAATTCACTTGCTATGGCTGAACGTAATTACTGATGGATTACCTGCAATTGCATTATGAATAGATCCAATCAATCCAAACGTAATGAATCGTAAACCTCGTAAAGCTAGTCAATGATTAATCGATGGAAGAATGATATTGAATATAATTCTGCTTTCTAGTAGTGTAACAATAGGAACTTTGATACTATTCCTTAGATGGCAAAATGTAGATTTGGAAATGGCGAGAAGTGCTGTATTCTTATTTATGGCAGCTAGTGAATTAGTTAAAATTCAGATTATTCGTTCTCAGTATGGACTAAGTTTCTTTAGTAATAAATGGCTAATCTGGGCTTTATTATGAGCATTTGGATTAGCATTCAGTATAGTTTATATCCCTGTATTAAGTAATCTATTTGATTTACAACCTCTAAGTGCTGAAATTTGGAAAGAAATGTGAATTATTTTAGCTGTATTTGTCGGAATCTGAACTATTTTGTCTATATATATGAAAAAATCTAAAAGTTTCCAAAGATGGGAAGATGGAGAATAAAATTTATGTCATTTCGAACAGTTTATCCCAATCTATCTGGACGAAATTAAATAATTCACGCTCAGAAAATAGATATTATCAATCAAATAACTGCAAGGATTGCAATAGTAATCCAAACTGATTTAGAAATTTTTCATTTATTTTCACTTTTTCCTGCAATAAAAGGTAATAATAAATATTTAATGAAGATGAATACCAAACCAAAGAAAGCTAGAAATGCTAATAAATATAAAACTCAAATTCAGTATAATGCTCAATCTCATGTTAATCATTCTGCAAAATGTTTACGAATTGAACAATCTAATGCGAAAGATAATATATTTCAGAATACCAATAGTAGCAATAATGGTATAATTATAGGTTTTTTCGTAAATAAGGATCCACTTTTTGATTCTTTTTCGATACTATTCTCTCAAGTGTTTTCTAAATTATTTCATTTTTGTATTTTCTTTTTATATCTCAAAACATAAACAATTAATCAGACTATGATTAATAAAGGAATTAGAATTAAAAAAGTTCTATTTCTTATTTTATAGTTTCAATCCATTAAATCCTGTACATTGAATTCAGATATTTGGATTTTTTCCGCATTTTTATTTGCTCATTTTGGATAACAAAATTTAGGTTTTGCATAAGTAATACTTTTTTCTCAGAGTTCTTTTGTAGTAAAACAAGGAGGATAATATAATAAATATGTTAAAGCGTTATTTAATAATCTAGTTCAAAAGAAATCTAATTTATTGCTAATAGTTCGATTTCATAATGGATTATCTACTTCGTAATCATATTCTTCTCAAATTGTTGTACTGAAATCTCAGAATTCATCATCACTACCTCGAGCATAAGTTTTGGGTGAAACTAATACTGTTCAAATCAGTAGTAATAAAAACGAATAGAATAGTTTTTTCATGATTTTTTAGGGTAAGTAAATTAAATATAGTATATGGAATGTATGTAATGTTTTTTATTTATAAATCAATATAAGCCTAATATAGGATAGAGTCTTCGGCTAAGTTTACACTGCTCAGCGGTGCCTCAAAATAACAAAAATCTCCCGGCCTTTGGCCACCCTCTTTAAAAAGAGGGAAAATGGATTTCTCGCTATCGCTCGAAATGACAGACTATAATTTCTGAGTTCTCGCTCGATAGAAAAGATATTCTTGTGCTAAACCAGCATAATCTCAAAACTTTTCACGAGCGAGTTTCTGAATCTGATTTTTATTCACTTTAGTTTCATCTGGATTATGAATATATAATTCATTCATCACTCTACGAACTCGTACATCAATAGGGAAGACTTCTAATCTTTTCAAATCGGAAAATAAGAGTATGCAATCCGCCACTTTTGGTCAGATTCAACTGAGATTTAGGAGTTCTTCTCTAACAATTTCAGTTGGCTTAGAATATAACGAATTCAAATTTACCTTTCAATCTAAGACCATTCTAGTCGTTTCATATAATCTCACATCTCTAAATCATAATCAGAGTTTTCTATAATCTGAAATGCTCACGTCTTTGAGTTGCTGAGGAGTTGGAAATGTATAATAGGTTTGTCCATTTCGGTCGATTTCTGTTCAATGTTTTTGAGATAATCTTTCGATAATTCATTTAATCCTAGGAATATTATTATTTGCTGAGATAATAAATGATATGATAGTCTCTCGTAAATCTTGATTTAAAAGCCTGATTCCATGTCAATATTCGATACTTTTTTTCATATAATTATCAACTTTTGAGAGTTTGGATTTTATTTCAGAATAATTTCTATCTAGGTCAAAGTATTTGTTCACGATAGTTTGAATATCTCAGTCAACAATTCAGGAAAAAATAATTGAATCAGATTTTTTTTGGACGTTTAAAATATTATTTCAGAAAATTCATGTATAACTTCAGTCTGGTTGTTCGTTTCGACGAAAACATTGTCCACAATCGAAGATGTGATTTGGCTCGAATGAATCTAGTTTTTGTATTGTATATTCTTGCTTTCTTATCATAAGAATAATGTAATTATTATATTTATGATTCATTAAAATAGTAAATAAAAGATATATTTTTTCAAATCAGTTTCCATATTTTTTATTTTTATCTTGACTTTTAAAAATATTTACATAATAATATATGTAATATGTTTTAAATACTAATCGTATATAATAATGAATATTGGTAAAAAAACCTGATTTTTGGAGTGAATCTGAAAAAATTTTTTTAAATGAGAAAAAAACTTAGAATCAAACAAAATTAAAAACTCTGTAAAAGATAAAACTAAAATTCTTATTTTACTACTTTCTTTAGGTCATTGATGAAGTATTGGTTCTAGCAACATAAGAATTGAGAACGATTTAAAACTAGATTATCTTGATAAAAATGGAATAAATGTGGACACAAATCCAAAAATCGAGAAAATTTTTGAAATGGATGATTTAATATGATCAGAATCTGAAATAACTAATTCTGCAAAAAATGAAGATACAGAATCTACTGAAGGATTAGCGGAAAAAAAGTTCCCTCCTACAGATTCATTTTGATGAATAAGACTAAGTAAAACTTCAATTTATAACGTATCCTTACCTGAAGGAACTGAAAAATTAAAAAGGACATGACGTGCCTGTGCTACAAATCCAACATATAAAAATGCTTTAGTTATGACTCAAAATGGTGAAACAAGACGTGAAACTCATAGAGAAACATATTACACTACCAGAAGCTTTTCTGTAAGTAATATTGAATGAAGAATAAGATCGGTTTTGAATAATGATAGGAAAAGAGAATGATTAAATGAACTCCCTAAAAATCAAAAAGTTCGAAATGTATGAGTCGATTGAACAATAAGGGATATGTACTGATATATCGTAGTTGCTGCGAGTAAAAATTATTCATTCGGAACTCTTATTATGACAACTCTATGACCTGGAAGAGTATATGATAGATGAGGTAAAGTTAATGGAAATCATATCGATGTATATACTAATTGGGCAAAATAAATGCTATTAAAAACGATTACGAACTAATTTTATCAAAAAATTTCAGATTGAAATCTAGAATTTTAGATCTCGATTACAATCACTTCTTATGAAAAAAATTAAGTCAAAAATTTTTAATATACAATGAAAATGTCTCACAAAATTTGACAATACTATACATTTTGGGTATAATATTTATGTGGTTTTATATTTTATGTTTATTAAAATGACAAATATTGAAGCTGTAGAATCGTCAACTTCTACTGAAGGAGAACTATACGATTTAAATAGGAAAGTAGAATGAGTAGATAGAAATCCTGAAATCAAACGTGATTGAAAATTATTTTATTGTAAAGTTCACAGGGGGGATACAACTGAATCTATAAGAAAAAGATTATCCGCTATGCCTCAATTTAGTTATCTGTCTGATAGCGCATACGCTCCCAGCAAAAAAACATGAAGGAGTATTAATTGATTTAATATCACTAATTCAGCATTGAAACCGTGAATGGACTTGATGGTTCCTATAAAAATAGAAGATAGACAAGTTGGAGATGTCGCATTTAAAGAAAGTTGTGAAAAAGCTATTAATAATATGAAAAGTAATTCAGTATATTGAGAGAGGATTACAAAGCTTGCCAACAAAGTATGAATAAAAAATCTGGCTCGCGTAATGGCTGCATTTGCTAGAGTTGAAACTGCGAGTGGTTCAAAAAGTGTAAAAATATGAACATGATGACTTTATCGTTATGAAAGTACTGAAACTTACTCACTTTCATATTATCATATTATTCCAAAATCTGAATGGGCATGAGGTAAAGCACAAAAAAATCTATGAATGACGAATTGAGATACATGTAATCCTATAAAAGCGTGAATGCTTTTTTTGTGATTTCGGTGTGAATCTGTACCTAATGATACAAAATTAGAACAATGCTTAAACTGAAAATGAACACGATATAAAAAGGCTGCAGGTGTTTATAATTCAGGTTCTGCAGGTTATTCAAGAAGTTTGCTAAATAGTTATTAAACTAGTCTCATATAACATTTCTTAGAAATCAAAAAAATCCCGGGCCGAAGCCTGGGATTTTTGCAAAGTATTTGGTTTATAACTATTTAACCATAGCTTTGAATTCAGATCCAGCTTTGAATGTAACAACTTTCATAGCAGGGATTTTGATTTTTTGAGATGGATTTTGAGGATTAACTCCTTCTCTAGCCTTTCTCTTTGAAGCTTTGAAAGTTCCGAATCCTTGAATTCTAACTTCTCCTTCTTTTTTAACACCATTCATTACAGTGTCGATGAAAGCGTTTACTAATTCAGCAGCTAATTTCTTAGAAACTCCTAATTCTTCTGCTAAGCTAGCGATTAATGCAGTTTTAGTCATTAGTACTAATAAATATGAAATAAAAAGTACTTCGTACAGAGATTATAATATCATAATAAAACTGAATTTCAAGCCTTTTAACGAATATTTTATAGAAAATATTTCAGATTTTTTTATTAGTAAAATTAAGTTCTAAACTATCGTTTCTCCATATTTTAACTAAGTGATGCGGAATCCTCATCTTGACTTTTTGTAAATACTGTTAAATTTTGTCATGTTTTAACTGGCAATAAAATAGTATAAGAATTGGTAATTATTTTGTGAAATTATCAAAAAAACTGCTAATTTTAACAAGAATTAACAGTCTTTTTATATATTATTTATACTATTCTTCCACTTGAGTATCCAAATTTAGTCCGTGCTTAGCTGCAAAACCTTCTTGAACCTGTTGCAATACTAGGAATTGAGCATTCAACGCATCTTCTAATTCGTTTAATTCATTAACTGCCCCATTATATTGAACTCTGTCTTCATCTGTTATGGTGTCAGTATTCCAATAATTACTTGTAGATCAGAATTTTTCTAAATATGATATCTCGAGTGACAATAATTTAGTTGCTGCATCGATTAGTGAATTATCTCCATCATAATCACCCAATTCCTTAATCTCTGCCTCAGAATTTTGGCATATCGAAATATCTTCTTCCAGTATTTGCTTAATAGAATCTACTGTTATATCACTGTTTACTTCCTCATATTTTTCAAATAATGTTTGAGTAGAATCTGTACATTCTTTCACTAAATCGTAGATTGAATCGTTATATTTTTTCAAATTACTTTGTCCACCACATCCGGAAAGAATCAAAATTCCAAGTAGTCACATAACAAAAACACTTTTTTTCATAATGAAACAATTAAGCAATAAATCTAATATGTTAATAATGATTTGATTAGATAAGTCAAGTTTTATAGTTATTTGTTTGTTTTATTTCTATTTAATATCAAGTATATTATTGGCAATATACCGCAAGTATTGAGTATAAAAATACACACAAACCGTGTAATTTCGTTTTTTTGTCCTGCCTTATATAATGCTATTCATTTTCGAATCAATTCCCAAATGATTAAACAAATACATAAAATAATCTGCCATGTCTTTCGTTGAGAAATATTGCATATATCTGTAAGCATTACACCATAGGTTTATTAGTTAAATAATCATCAGGAATGTCATCCAGAAAGTATTCTTCATTGAGTAGTTTTTTCTATTTTTCAGAGTTTGAGTAGTAATGGTTCGATATCATCTTCAATAGCTTTTTCTCACATTCAAAGCTGAGTTGCGATAACTCTGAGTCCGATTGGTCTATCATATTGTGCTAAAACTTCTAAATATCTCTCGTGTAATGGAGTCAGTCCTCCATCGTGAATCTGAGCATGCTGAAAGAACTGTGATAACTCTGAAGAAGTCAGATTTTTGATTCACTTTTCTACACAATAATCACGGATTTTTATGCATAAATTATGGATCTCTCTCGGAACTGAATCCACTTTTTTGGCGATTTCTGATGGAATATTTGAATCGTGATGGACATCGTAAACCTGGAGATATCTCTGGATAATTACTGATTTTTCTGCGTCTGTGTAGTCTACTAAGTGGAAAGAATAAACGAAACGATTCTTCATTGGTTTGGAGAGCATTTCGGGCTTGGTAGTGGCTCAGATTAAGGTGAATGGATTGATTGGAATTCTGATATTTCATCACTCTGGCATCACCATATCTACGACAAAATCTTCCATCGCAGTATAGAGTACCTCCTCCACATTTGGCTTGAGACGATGAATTTCGTCAATGAATAGAATATCTCATGATTCCAAAGCATTTAGGATGCTGACTATTTCACTAGGTTTAGTGATAGCATATGCTGTAATTATCTTGTTATTTACTCACAATTCTTGTGCAATAATATGAGCCATCGTAGTTTTTCAAAATCCGCTTGGTCCGGAAAAAAGAATATGTCATAGTGGTCAGTTTCTCTTTTTTGCACTAGTGATAGCTGTTTGGAGCATTTTTTTGATATGAGATTGACCTACAAAATCATCAAAACTATCTGGCCTAGTGGCAAGAATTGTCTCTTTCTGCGTGGTAGTATCTATCTTTTTGATTTCCATGTATCGTGAAGATTTTGATAAATCTGAGTTTAAGATATTATTTTTTGGATGAATTGCAAGAGAAAGATTTTTTTGACAAAAAAGAAAAGATAAATCAAAGGCTGAATGTGATATTATTTGTCATTCTGAATGTTTACTACGCTAGCGTAGAAGTGAAACGTAATGAAGAATTTTACGTAACTTATTATTCTTTTACCTAAGATCCCCCCGCTAACGGGGTAAACTTCGTTACACTCAGGATGACAGCATGATATACAGAAGATTCTTCGGCAAATCCTCAGAATGACGGTATAATGTTGTAGCTCAGAATGACAAAATTTTTCCTCCTTGATAAAGGAGGGGGACCACGTAGTGGTGGAGGATTTATAAAAAAAAGCTAACCTCACCCGAGATTAGCTTTCTATTATTATTGTCTATAGATACTCAATGCTGTCGTGAAGTCTTCTGCACCTGGAGGCATAGTAGACTTATTAAAGATTGATGGTGAGTATTCGATAAGCACACTTGCTCAGTTCATTACTACAGACTTTTTATTTGTTGATTTAAACCAACCATTCAAATTAGACCTACTCTTTTCCATTAAATAATCAAAGTTATTTCAGATTAGAACTCACTGAACATGTAATCATCAGTTAGTACACCAATATTCATGTGTTATGTTATCATTTTTATTCACTCACTCCCTAATCAAATCTCCTCATGCGTAGTATATTCACTTCACTTTTTGATCTCATGTACAATTTCATTCGAAGCTGATCTTTCCTTTTGTTAACAACATCATATTATAATTAACATTACCTTTTACTGTAGTTTTTCAGCTAGTTTGTACTAAAGTGAATGGTTTATTTATTGTACTACCTCATTTTACGGTAATATCTCAATCTACAAAATAGATATCTTTACCTGGAACTTTTTTGATTTCACTATTATCAGCGAACTTATTAGCTCAATTTACTTTTACTGCTAATTTTTCATATTTTTTGATAAACTCATCCATAGCTTTTTCAACATTAGCATTTGGTTTATAATCACTTGCTGCTATGTCAAGGAAATATATATCTGAGAATGCTTCTCATCAAGTCATAGTTTTGAATTTACTTAATTTCTCTGTAGAAGCTGTAACATTTCCTGATGGAGTTTTTTGAACTGTGTATGTATCACTAACTGCGAAATTACTTTCACACACTGTTCCATTACTAGTCTGGCGTTTCCAATAACCTTCCTCTTTTCCATCATAAAGACACTGTAAATATTCAATCTTCTCTAATGAAATCTTATATTCTCCATAAGAGATATCTCATCTATTTGTCTTTTCTGTCATTGATCGATTTCCATTGAATCATCATAAATGTGAGGTTGCTAAACCTTGTTCTCAGAAGCTCTCTATATAGTATATCGAAGAGTATAATAAATCTGGAAGACCATCTCACTCTATATCTTCTCTTTCTATTGCATCTTTATCAAATCTCGGAAGCCTAAATGATAGACATTCTTCTTCATCTGCATCTTCACCTCCACAATATGTGTTATACATTTCTGTATACCATTTATCAAGCATTGGTTCTTTAGTTTTCATATTATCATAACTCTTATTAGTAAGACAAGGTCATTTAATTGTGTATAATGGATATTTAGTACCATCTGAGTTTTTACGATAATGTCATGCGTCATATATTGCAAATGTACAAACCATTGAATCAGATGCTATACTATAATCATTTTTACCATTTGCAATTGTACATGGTTTGTTTTCGTAATAAGTAAGGATACTCTCAGCTTGATCATAACTACTATCAGGAACAGCTTTAGTGTAAGCGCTGTATGTTTTATCGTTAGATCTAAGTATATCATCTAATTTATTCAGATTTCGATAGAATGGTAGGATTTCTCATTTTTCGATAGAGAAATTTCATGCATTCACATTAAAACATGTTTGCTGAGCTACTAGATCTTTATTTGGTGGTTCACAACCTCAATTACAACAAGGTCCACAACATCATGTACATCATGGCTCATCATGTTCAACTGTAACTTCATCTTTACAATTATTATATGAAATATCATCTACTAAACACTGGACTTTATATGTTTTATCTGTTGTCTCACTATTATTCTTTCCGTATTCACAAGTATATGTATATTCATCATCATATACTGTTTTAGAATCACCATTTCCACAGTCTATTGTAATTTCTGCTTCTTCTCAATTTTTTGTTTTACATGTCACATCTGTACTTCATCAGTTATGACTAAAGCTATCCTTCTTAACTGTAAGGCTATCACATTGTACATTATTTGGTGTAACTTTTACGCTACCTTTACATTTATCATCAGTTTTTGAATTTACTTCACAATATACAGTATGAGTTTGATCATCTCAATTACCATTTCTGGCATATTCACATGTTCATGTCAATGATGATACTTTTCATTTTGAAGTTATTTTTTGTCCACAAGAATAATCACAACATATTCTAATGTCTGCTTTTCCTCATGTCGTCTTACATTCTACTTGCGTCTTTCATCCTCAAGGTAATACTTCCTTCTCTATTTTTAGAGATTTACATGCAACTTCTTCTATATTATACACAACGTCATCACATTCTAGTTTATTTCCATTTTCATCGTAGATACATGCGAAGTTTGTTCTATTTATATTTTCTATATCAGCAGAGTTAATTTTTCATTTTATAGTCATTACTCATTCCCATCATGCTCACAAATATATTCATTCGTATACATTTACGTATACTCTTTCTATTTTTTCAAACTTTCACTGATATGGAACAGTTTCTGATCCTGTGGAATTATATTTATTAGCTTTGTTCATAGTTTTATCCTCGACTACAACTGTACTAGATTCAATTTGAACACCATCTGGTAAAAAGTCTTTTAATGTTACTTTTGTCGCAGCATCTCATTCATTTTTAAATGTAACAATATATGTTATATCATCTCATACTTTTCCTGTTATACTATCCACTAATCTATTACCTGATAGAATTTTTTTCACGATTGTTACTTTTGGTCCTGTTGGCTCTGGCTGATCTCAATCACAATCTATATCATCGCCCTTGATTACACAGG
>CAMJDC010000041.1 GCA_946404285.1 uncultured bacterium
GCTTTAGTTCACTCGGATGGTAATAACAAATTCCATCAGAGCATTGGTCATGTTGTAAATCGTTTGTCTGAATCAAATTTATCATTCTGAGGAGCCTGCGACGAAGCCCCGCCAACGGGATAAAAATCTTTTACATTAACCTCTCCCACCACTTCGTGGTTTCCCTCTCCTATTAGGAGAGGGGTAGGGTGAGGTTCTGGTTCAAAAAAATTTAAATCTGATTTTTCTTTTTTTAATTTTTGGTAATCAAAGGGATAAATTTTCTGAGAATCGTAAACTGCTGTTTTTACTCAATTAGAATTAAATCTATCCACTAAAATATCTCACTGTAATAGGAATAATCACTTCTCCCAGCGATTTAATACATATTCATTAAAATACATGCTAGGATAAGCCTGCAAAAGGAACCTCAGATGATAAGGCAAATCTGTTTCTTTTAATTTTCATTTTTCATTGTATTCTTGAGCCAACTCTTTCAAGTGGTCTTTTGCTTCATAAAAATTTTTCTTTCACTTCCCGAATCTCTGCATTCAAAAACAGTTTGGAAATCATTTTTCAATTATTTTTTGTACATTATTTTCAATCTGACTTTTTATTTCTTTTGAAATATCCTGTCTTGCACGTAAACGAATTTCAAATTTATTTCACTGATTACTTGCCACTTTTAGTCATGATTCATTATAAGACTTTTCTAAAATTCTGACCTTTTTTCAAAGTGTTTGAATGAAAGATTCTTCTCATCATATTTTGGATAAAGAACGCTGGGAAATAGAAATCCATTGTCTAGTAATTCATGCTTTATCTTTGAGTCACGCTATTCCTATTTCATCACGTTGCAGGTGAAAACTTTTAGTCAAATTATCCACAATATCCATCGTAGTCAGATTTTCTTTTTCAAAAAAAATATATACGAAATCTCATTTTCATGATGGGACTCATTTTCACAAAATTTCTTCTACAATGAAATCCTCTGGTTTTGACTTAATCTGAAATAGCATAAATCTAGTTAAGAGTTAATACTTCATAATGTATGAATAAAGATTTTTGTGTTTTATTCAATTAAGATTTTTATTGTTTTATTCATTAATAAAATTTAGAGTAAGATTTCACAAATTACTCATTTATTATTATAATCTTGTACCCATTTTTCCAAGTTGTCTCTCATTTCTTTTGAAATATGATTGAATCTCAAATCCAATTTTACTCAATTTTTTAACACAAGATTGTCAATTAATGCTTGTGCTCATCTATTTCAAATATTATTTTCACGCATATCCAATTTCACTCACTCTTCCAATTTCAAATTTTTAGCTATTTCTATTGTTCACTCATCTCAAATCTCTGTTTTATATAAATAAAAAGAAACTCATTCCTTCATTTTCATTTTCGATAAATATCATGCTCACTCATTTCAAATTGGATTATTATACAATTCGATGTCTACTCAATCCATCAATTCTAAATTTTCTGCTATTAATTTTATTCATTCAGGTCAAATACCATTATTATTTAAATCTAAAGTTACTCAATTTTTTAATTTCAAGTTTTCTGCTATTATTTTTACTCATTCTATTCCAAAATTATTTCCCCAAAGACTCAAAGTTACTCATTCCTTCAGCTTTAAATTTTTTACCAATTCTTCTAATCATTCTACAGAGAATCCACACTTATTTAAATATAATCATACTCACTCCTTTAATTCCATTTTTGAGATTTTTTTTATTTCATCAATTGAAATATTATGGTTTCCAAAATATAAATCCACATCTTGCTCAATTGATATTTTTCCACTTTTCAGACTAACATAGTTATATTCTTTTCTTCTTCTAGCACTACTAACAAGGAAAAAATCTTTTAAATTCATATCATACAGCATGTCATCATACAGATATTCACTAATAAATTTCTTTTTTTCCATATCATTCATTTTATCCAAATATCTATATCTTTTTTCTAATTCCTTTTGGTATACCCATTTATATCTCAAAAGTTCACTAAAATCTCATCTTCAAGATCACCAAAATTCTTTTTTCTTTCTCTCTCATTCTGCCTTTATTTTTTCTCAATATGCCAAAATCTCAGTTAATTCTTCCTTCTTTTCCTTTGGAAGATGATTCTTTAATTTTTCTATTTCTGCTATCGCTTTTTCTTTTTCTGTTGACATTTTGTTTTATTAGATTTTAAACTAAGATCCTACAATTAATTCATTGAACACGATGTCTTTCTACACATTCTTGCAAAGCTTTTTTTCATTCATCGTGAATGGCTATATTTGATGTCAAATCTAATTCTACTCAATCCTTAAGCTTCATTTTTTGAGCTATCGCTTTTGCTCATTCATCTCAAATTCAAGCACTTCTTAAATATAATGCCATTCATGGCTGTAACCTATCTTTCCACTCATTAATAAGCAAATCTGCTCATTCATCTCAAATTTTATTTCGACCAAAATCTAAAGTCATTCATGGTTGTAAACAATCCTTCCATCATTTTAGTAATTTATTGAATCAATCTAATCAAAAATTATTATCAAAGAAAGAGAGACCTATTCATACTTTCAATCTATCTTTCCATTCTTCGCTTAAAATTTTTATTCACTTATCTCAAATTAAGTTTCGCCCCAACTCAAGTGTAAATCATGTTTGTAAACTATCTTTCCATTCCTCTGCTATTTTCTTTATTCATTCATCTCAAAAATAATTTTTATCAAAATTTATATACATCCACGGTTTTAATTTTCATCTCCATTTTTCGGTTATTATTTTCAATGATATTAATAAGAGATTTGTATCACTAAAATTTATTTCCATTCACGGCTGTAATTTATCTTCATATTCTTTTACCAAATGTCCAACTTCCATAAATGATAAGTAATTACCACTATAATCAACTACATTTCTATCATAAGAATTTTTCATATCTCAATTATACAGAATTCTATCATACAAAAACTCATCAAAAAATTTTTTTCTACTAATTCATTTTAGATTATTAATTACTTTCTTTTCTCCTTCACTTAATCAGTTAATAAATTTCTGTTCACTTTCTTCATATTGAGCAATTAAATTTATAAAATTTTCCCTTAGATATCGAAAGTTATCTCAATTATCAGTTTTCCAAAATTCATTTTTCAAATATTCTCATTCGGACTTCATTTTTTCTCAATATGCCAAAATCTTCGCTAATTCTTCCTCTTTCTCTTTTGGAAGATTGTCCCTTAATTTTTCTATCTGTACTATTGCTTTCTCTTTTTCTGTTGGCATTTTCTTTTGTTATATTTTAAATTTTTTCTTTAATCATATCTCCAAAGAAGTTTTTAAACAGTACTTTTATTCCGTCAATTATATCCTCTTTTGATCTCACTCAAATTTCTTTCACTCTTACCATTTTATGTCAATCCTTATCTGTTAAAATCCTTCAATCTGGTCATCTCACATATTCCGGAGTCCAATTTCATCATTTCTGAACAGAATCTTCTGGTCTTTCAACCATTCTTTCTTCTCATAGGATAATTCTCTTTGGCGTCAATGCATTTTTTATTTCTTCTCAAAAATCCTTATTAATAACATCTTCAAGTCATTCTACTCAAGACTCCGAAACGTCATTATCTGCAATTTGTACTACTACAGGTTTTAATTTTCAACTTTTTATGTCATCTAAATATTCTGGATGATTTTTAAAATCTTCAGCCAATTTCTCTCATACAATTGTCCATCCATGTCTATCTTCTGTTCATCATGAGATTCTTGCTATGGCTGAATTTACCCTAGTTATTTCTGCTTCCATATCACTTAAATCTTCATCTTTTGTAAAATAGTTTACTTCATTTGTATAAAGAATAAATTTAATCGGAATCTCGTATGTTGGATCTCCTGATAAATTTTGTATTGCTCTCTCTACATTTTTGATAGATAAAGCTAAAGATATAGGTATTCCATTTAGTAATCAATATCTTCATTTAAATCATTCAGTAGATCCCGAGACATCTATCATAAAATAAAAGCTTAATTTTTTGAATTCTTCTTTTATTTTTTCAATATTCCTTTTCCTATCGTAAATTGATTTTTCAGAAAAATCTCAATCGACAAAAGACTTTGAAAACTCTTTCATGAATTCATCATAATTCAACGTTCATTTTTTTGAAATAATATTTGTCGTATCATTTTGCACATCTACTGCATACAATTCATCATACAAAATTTTTGTAATTTGTTCTATGTATCCTGAGAAATTTTTTTGAACTTCTTCCTTAAATTTCCACGCTTCTGGTGAAACTCATTTGTCTTTCAATACTTCTATAATACTTTTTCAGACTTTTTCTGAATCTTTTTTTCTTTGTGCTTCTCTTTTTTTATCTTGATTATATTCCGCCGATTCTTCGATAAATTTTAGAGCATCTTCTAATGATCTACTATAAGAACCTTCTCATGATTCTTCTTTACCATTTTTGTCTTCATCATTGTTATCATCTCAATCTTCGCCTCAATCTTCTCATCAATCTCAACCGTCTTTTATATCATTATGTAAACAATAAATCAATATTAAAGTCTCAATTATTGGTTCAAATATAGCTTCATAAATCTGATATCTTAAATCTGGCAAAATACACAAAATATGTCAATCATCTCATCATTTACTCATAGTAAATAAATTTATAATGGATTCTAATGACATAGATGACACAGACAATCTAGTAATATCGTAGTTGCTCAAGGATTTTAATGCAATTCATAATAATTTTTGTATTTTTAATTTATCAATTTGTTCTAATCTGTATACTTGATTATTCAATGCCGATTTTAGTTTTTCATATCTATCTTTTACTTTTGGATCATCACTATTTTTAGCTTTTTCTAATTCAGTATTAAATAGTTTTTTTAAATTTTTTAGACTAGTAGACCATGGAATATTTCTACCTTTATCGTTAAATAAAATACTATTTAAGTTATCTGAAAGTATTATTTTCTGATTTGGCACCATTTTCTTTCTCAGAAAGTAATAAGAAATTGCCGTGTAATCTGGCCTTTTTGAATAATCTACAGGTTTATCCAAATTAAGTTTCGTTGTTCAATCTGGTTGTTCTTCATAATCAGGAAATAATTTTCTCTGATATATCTCTTTTATTACATCTTTCGTTATTCAGAATCTCATAAAATTCATTACTTCATAATTTACTATTATGTCATCAATCGAATTATATATATCATGTATCATTTTCCCGATAGGGATACATTTTTTTTCTGAAATTTTTATTTTTCTATTTGATAGTTTTTTTAGAACCCTATACATTGAGGAATCTTTTGATATATCTTGTTCCTTAAGCATATCTCTAAAATGGGAAAATTCATGAGCCAATCAAAATTTTCAATCTATTTTATGTAAATTTAATTTAGCCTCATCATCACTATTCAATAGATAAAAATACTCTTCTAGTCGTTTCAAAGGTATTCCTACTTTTTTTTCTTTAGGTGAAAAATAAAAAGTTTCAGCTTTTTCATCCAACACAAATTCTGCATCATCTTTGTATCAGATAAATCTAAGCAAATCATCTTTGTACTTTTCTTTAAATTTTTCGAATTCTACCTGTACCGAATTTTTTAAGCTTTCCATTTTTTTATATATAATCAATTAAAACTTTACAATTTATTCATTTTTGTTTGTAAGATTCCGCCCAAGCTTTTAATTCTGCCTTTTTGGGGTCTGTAATTATTTCGTCATTGCTTCTTAAATCTAATATTACTCCATCTTTTAGTTCCAGTTTATCCATAATTGCTTGTACTCACTCATCTCAGATTTCATTGTCTGTTAAATCAATTTCCATTCATGGTTGTAAACTATTTTTCCATTTCTCTGCTAAATATTTTACTCATTCGTCTCCGATTCCATTGTTAAACAATCCAATCTTTATTCAAGGTTTTAAACTATTCTTCCACGACTCTGCTAAATATTTTACTCATTCATTTCCGATTCCATTGTCTCCTAAATCAATTACCATTCACGGTTGTAGGCTATTTTTCTGTTCCTTTGCTATTATTCTCGCTCACTCTATTCCGATTCCATTACTCCTTAAATTAATTTTCATTCATGGTTGTAAACTATTCTTCCACAACTCTGCTAGTACTTTTGTTCATTCTGCTCAAATTTCATTGTATGATAAATCAATTCCCATTCATGGTTGTAAACTATTCTTCCACTTCTCTGCTATTATTTTTGCTCATTCTGTTCCGATTTCATTACTCCTTAAATTAATTTCCATTCGGGGTTTTAATTTATTCTCCCGGCTTTTTGCTATTATTCTCGTTCCATCTACTCCGAAATCATTCCAACGTAAATCGATTTTCATTCATGGTTGTAAACTATCCTTCCAGCTTTCTGTTATTATTCTCATCGTATCTGCTGTGATTTTATTATCCGCCAAATCAACTTCCATTCATGGTCGTAATTTTCATTTTAGATTCTCAATTTTTGTTTTTATTTCGTCATTTCCTCCCGATATCCTTATCTCATCTTTATCACTTTCAAAGACATTTTTCTCTGAATCTCAACTATAGGTAATTCTTTCTCGTAAATACTCTTTATAAAACTTCTCTTTTTTTACTCATTTCTGTTTGTCTACCATTTCTTTTTCTTCTGATAATAATCAGTTTATAAAATTCTGTTTACTTTCTTCGTATTGACTGATTAAGTTTAGAAAATCTTCTCTATTATATTCTTTCCAAAATTCATCTCTCAGTTTTTCTCATTCTTTTTTATATTTTTCTCAAAATGCCAAAATCTTAGCTAAATCTTCCTGTTTCTCTTTTGGAAGGTGGTTTCTTAGTTTTTTTATTTCTCCTATTGCTTTCTCTTTTTCTGCTGGCATTTTCTTTTGTTATATTTTAAACTCAAACTCGACAATTTATTCACTTTTTTTCGTAAGGCTCTGTCCAAGCTCGTAGTTCTTCAAGTTTTGATTCCGTAATTTCATTCCACATCAAATCCAAAGCTACTCAATCTTTTAATTCTAAATTATCTTTAATTGCCTGTACTCAGTCATCTCAGATATGGTTTTCTTTTAAACTAATTTTCATTCACGGTTGCAACCTATCCTTCCAATTCTCTGCTAACGCTATCGCTCAGGCATCTCAGATGCTGTCCCTCCCTAAATCAATTGTCATTCATGGTTTCAAACTATTCTTCCACTCTTTCGCTAATGCTTTTACTCAGTCATCTCAGATATGGTTTCAACGTAAATTAATCACCATTCATGGTTGCAACCTATCCTTCCACTCCTTTGCTAGTGCTTTTGCTCACTTTTCTCAGATTCTACTATATTCTAAATTAATGGTCATTCACGGTTGCAACCTATCCTTCCACTCCTTTGCTAAATATTCTACTCAATCGTCTCAGATATTATAATTACAATCTAAATTAATGGTCATTCACGGTTGCAAGTTATTCTTCCACGTCTCTGCTAAATACTTTACTCAATCTGCTCAGATATTATTATGAGTTAAATCCATTTCCATTCACGGTCGTAAGACATCCTTTGACATCTCTGCTATCGTTTTTACTCAGACATCTCAGATTTCTCTATAACTTAAATTAATTTTCATTCATGGTTTCAATTTTCATTTTTTATCTTCTATTTCTCTTAAAAATCGTATCTCATTATTATCATTTTTGAAGGAGATTTTCTCTGGATTCCCACTGTAAAGTATTATTTCATTCAATTTCTCTCTATAAAATTTTTCTTTTGTTTTTCATTCTAGTCTGTCTAGTATTTCTTTTTCTTCTGGTGATAATCATCTTTCAAAATTCTCCTTACTTTCTTCATATTGACTAATTAAATTTAGGAAATCTTCTTTATTATGTCATTTCCAAAATTCATCTCTCAGTTTTTCTCATTCGGACTTCATTTTTTCTCAAAATCCCAAAATCTGAGCTAATTTTTTCTGTTTCTCTTTTGGAAGATAGTTCCTTAATTTTTCTATCTCTACTATCGCTTTCTCTTTTTCTGCTAGCATTTTGATTTATTATATTTTAAAATAAAACTTTACATCCTGAACAAGTTTTAGCTCGAGCTTCCAGTTCCTTCCTTTTATCGGGTCAAATAGAGTTTGCTCTCAGATTCAATATTACTCACTCTTTTAATTTCATATTTTTCATAATTGTATCGGCTCAATTATTTCAAATAGAATTTCAAAGTAAATTTAAATATACTCACTCTTTTAATTCCATTTGGGAAATTACTTTTGCTCACTCGTCTCAAATTCTACTATAGAGTAAATTCAATGTCACTCAATTTTTTAATTTCATATCCGCTATTGATTTCAATCAATCTAATCAGAATCTGTTATGACCTAGTATTAATTCAACTCATTCTTTTAATTCCATCTGAGAAATTGCTTCTATTCACTCATCTCAGATTCGATTACCACACAAATCTAAAGTTACTCAGTTCTTTAATTTCATTTTTGATATCTCTATTGCACCAGCGTCTCTGAGATTATTATTACTCAAATCCAAAGTCATTCAATTTTTTAATTCTATTTTTGAAATAAATTTTGCTCACTCTGATTTGAACTTATTTCCTTGTAATACTAATTTTACTCAATCCTTAAACTTTAAGCCAGCAATCAATTTCGCTCACTCCAGTCAAATGTCTCTATTTGGGATATATAAGCTATCTCGTGTATGTAGTTCAATTTCTCATGATTCTAAGTCTTCTTTGTCATATCTTTTTCATGCCTTTAATAATTCAAGTATTTTTCATTTCCAAATTTTTCCACTATACAGTATATCATCCTGTAGGTATTCCACTATATATTTTTCTCTTTCTTTTCATTTCATTTTGTCTAAATGTTTATATTTTTTTTCATTTTTTTTTTCATTTGCCCATTTATTTTTCAAAAGATTCATAAAATCGTCTCTATCATGTTTTCCCCAAAATTCTTTTTTCTTTCTCTCTCATTCTGCCTTTATTTTTTCTCAATATGCCAAAATCTCAGTTAATTCTTCCTTCTTTTCCTTTGGAAGATGATTCTTTAATTTTTCTATTTCTGCTATCGCTTTTTCTTTTTCTGTTGACATTTTGTTTTATTAGATTTTAAACTAAGATCCTACAATTAATTCATTGAACACGATGTCTTTCTACACATTCTTGCAAAGCTTTTTTTCATTCATCGTGAATGGCTATATTTGATGTCAAATCTAATTCTACTCAATCCTTAAGCTTCATTTTTTGAGCTATCGCTTTTGCTCATTCATCTCAAATTCAAGCACTTCTTAAATATAATGCCATTCATGGCTGTAACCTATCTTTCCACTCATTAATAAGCAAATCTGCTCATTCATCTCAAATTTTATTTCGACCAAAATCTAAAGTCATTCATGGTTGTAAACTATCTTTCCAGCATTTTAGTAATTTATTGAATCAATCTAATCAAAATTTATTATCAGACAAAGAGAGATCCATTCATATTTTCAAACTATCTTTCCACTCTTCACATAAATTTTTTATTCACTCATCTCAAATTAAATTTCTTCCAAAATTGACTCTAAATCAAGTTTGTAAACAATCTTTCCACTCCTCTGCTATTATCTTTATTCATGCATCTCAAATATCATTTTTATAAAAATTTATATACATACACGGTTTTAATTTTGATTTTCGGTTTTCGACTATTATTTTCAATGATATCAATGAGAGATTTGTATCACTAAAATTTATTTCCATTCACGGCTGTAATTTATCTTCATA
>CAMJDC010000042.1 GCA_946404285.1 uncultured bacterium
GAGAAAAATGAAAATTTGTTGAATGAATATGATTTGAGAGAGATTCTTGAAAGAAAGGTTACTTTGCTTGATCGTTTGTTGATGGTATTAGTCTTGATGTGCTTTGTAAGAATGAAGAGAAATGGGATAGAACTGATGCAGACATTGAAAGAAATGGAACATTCTTTTATGATGATGGTCTTAGGAGTGAAGAGTATATGTTAAATTCTTGAGAATTAAAAATTAAATCACATTCAAACAATTTTGTTTATTTATATGGTGATGCTGCAAACGATCAAAAGCCGTGACCGAATTATGCTAAATTTAGGTGACCAATTACCTATGAAAAAGCAAAAATTATTAATAAAGAAAATCCAAGTCAAGAATATATAGAATATCTTATGAATAGCTGGGATAATAGAACTATTCGAACATTGGATGGATGATATTTTAATTTTTATATTGATTGCGATCGTGATGGTAATCCGAAAGGTAAACCGTTGAGTATCAGAAAGGGTAAAGTTTATAGTCGGGAAGAAAAAGGTGTTAGACATGAATCAAAGCCATTTTGAGAAAGAGATGCACAGCATGTCGCCAATTTGTTAAATTTTTTTAAGAATAAGTGGAAATTAGATGGTAGGCCTCCTTTTACATCTTCAGGTAATTTATGACAGGGAGAATCTTTGTACTTTAGTAAAATTAATACTGATAATAAAGAATGATATCGTAAGTCTGTTTGACTTAATCTTCTTGATAATGTTAGAAAGCATTTCTTTTGAAAAAGTCCTGAACAAGTTGCAAAATTTTTAAATCAATTGTTTTCGTTTAGTTCTTAAATAGTTAGTGAACAAAACATTATTTGAACAAATCAGTAGATATAATTATATTTACCTAATGATTTTTTTGTATTGTATTAGAATTCGTGTTCCCATACATCATCAAAATCTATATGTCCATAATCTCCTTTTATTTCTCTATTTAATCGGCTAGCTAATATTTGCATATTGTCATCTTCTTTACATATACTACAGTGATCTATTAAATTATCTCTCTTAATTAGTGTTGTCGTTCACCTTACAAATGTTTGATCACTGAATGGTCTGTCTGGATCGCAAATAAAACTGATTGGTAGGTCGTAGTTCTTTGTCTTATCTTCATATAATACCCGATTTCTGAAATTAGCCATTCGTACGAAATCTTCGACTTTTTCAAATCAGATTTTTAGATGATTTATGTAGTAGATGTATTTTCAATCTTTTTCTTCTACATCTACTTTTGCTTCATTATTTCGGCTTGTTAAAACTTTTCTTTCTGGATCGTAGGTAATTTTTCATCTTTTTCATTGCCAATCTACATCTGGTAGTGTTTTTTCAATAATGTTTGTAATTTCAATTGCCTTAGATATCGCATCTTTTTCTTGTTCTGTAAGCTCAATTATATCTTGATCTTTTTCATTTTTCTTAATTTGTTGTTTGTCGATGGTTTTTGGTGGTATTCTTAGTGGTCTTAGCCTTTCTTCTATAAGTGTCTGTGTCTTTTGTCTTGCTTCTAGGGTATCTACAGCATCGTTTTTATCTGAATCTCGCCAATTTCCTCAGATTTTTACATTTTTAATTCAATGTTCATCTCTTACTAACATACTATTTTCTAATAATGCTGTTAATATGGTATTATTTGCTTGAAGTGCTAATGCTTTGATTGATTCATATTCTGCCTTTGTCATATCAGAATCATCAGTTGGTGTTTGTATATCCCATAATTCTTGTATTGTCATCTCTTTTTCTTTATCTCAAATTTTTACTTTTACTCTTTGAATTTTTAATTGATCTGAGAAAAATTGTCTATTTTCCTGATTGTTTAGGAATTCTAGCTCTGTATCTGTTTTTAGTTGTCATTTATCATCGAAGTATACTTGGTTTCATCTGCTTACTGCAGCAGAAAATAAACTATAACTATCTACATCATTACTTAATTTGAATGTACTTAGCATCAGTAGTAGTCATTTATATAGATTTTCGAAATATGTTGCGAACTCTTCGTATTGTTGAATAGTTTTTACATTTACAAATTCAGGCGAACGAACTAGCAAATTTCTTTTGAATCTTAATCGTTCGTTGTATTTATCGCTAATAAGGTGCTCTACTTCTGTTGGTAAATCTATTTCATCTGCTTTTCAGTTTCGAATCCGTCATGATTCACAACTTCTTAGATCTTCGATTAATTGGTGGGCTCTTTCTACTCTATCTATAAAGAATTTTTCTTCATCAGTGAATAGTTCGTTTCATTCTAGTCTATTATCTTTTTCATCTTTTAGATTACGGTATGATGAAATATAACTTGTTATTACCTTGTCTTTGTCAAATGGTATAGCTTTGTTGAAGGTATCGTATGGTAATCTACATATTTCCATCTTTCCTTCATTTCTTCTTCGCTTAAATTGTGTTTTTTGTAAATCTCACAAACCAGCTTTTTTTGCCTTTATAACTAAATAATATGGTAAACTGATATATGATAGATCTTCTTCGTTAAAATCACTATATTCTTCGTATGTGTTTTTTACAAAATTTATGATTTCATTTTTTACTGAATCAACGTTGTCTTTTAATCTATAACTTAATTCTTCTTTCATGATATCTCTAATCTTATTTTCGAATTCTGTTTGTAGATTTTCATCTATGTTTTCAACTGCTGTGTCTTGAGTACTTTTTCTTACATATTGTTTTGTTTCAGGATCATATACATAAAAATTTGTTAATATAAATTTTTCTACAAACTTATTTATTTCCTCTTCTGAGTTGAAAGGTCATTGCATACCATTATCGATTAATCCGCTATCAATTGCTCGATCATCATTTACTTTCCATTTACTTGAATAATATATTCAGTGATTGTTACCCAAATTTTCATCATAGAATCACATTAATTCTGATGGAGTGTTGTTTCATGTATATCAATATAATTCTTTTCATAGTCTGTATAGCACATTATATAATGGATCGTCAGAAACATCCAATATTCAATTTCTTTCGAATCATTCACTAAATCGATAAATTGCTTGTTCTTTTCCTTCAAGGGCAACGTCCGGTAATGTGTTTAATTCTAGGTCGTTGACAAACAAGTTTTGTATATAATCCTTGTGCTGATTTATTTTTGGTATATTTAGGTTGATTCTTTCTTCATTTGTCTCTGTTATTTTCATCCATTCTTTGTATTTTTCAACTAATTTTACGTATGATTTTAATCTTAGGTATTCATCTTTTTCCCAATAATCTGGAATCTTTTCTTCGCCATCTGATCAACTTCCACTCTCTGTATCATCTCATTTATCTTCATCTGTTCAGTCTGTATTTTCTTCTTGTGTATCACCACTTTCATCATTAAATGGTACTAAATTTTCCTCTTCTTCAGTTTCTATTAAGCATTCTTCATCTGTTGTTATTAAAATTTCTTCAAATAATTCTCTATTTGAATCCTTTAAGGCTTCTAATTTCTTTAGCTTTTCTTGATCTACATCACTAAAGAATTTTTGTTTATATTCTTGTAAATTAGTTTCATAGTTTTTATTATTATCCCATTCGTCATTTTTTGATATGTGTGCATAAACCCTTGATTGTACGATTATATCATCTAGTGCCTTCATTCATTTACATTTTGATATATTCTGTACTATTTCTGATTCTTTCGATGTACAATATTCCATTCTTTTGTTTATGTTTTCACTGATTCATTCTCGTGATTTTTCAAATTTCTCTTTTTTCTCGCTATCATTATCTATACTAGCTCTGTAATCTTTTAGACTTTTTCAGCTTTGAACATATGCGTATAATTCATTGTCTCATTTATATTCTCAGTTTTCAATTTCATCTAAAAATATTGCGGCCCAAATTGCGTCGCTTGTACTTTTTATTCTATCAGATTTTTCTGGTCATCAAAAGAATTCGCATATGTGTTCATTTATTGATGTGTTTCAGAATGTTTTATTATACAATCCTGCTAATATTCCTTGAATAATCTGACTATGTTTTTCTCTTAGGAAGTCTTCTTTATTCTGTAAATAAAAATCTTTAACATCAAAATATAGTGAATCTACTCACATACTTATAGCAGCTGTTATTACTCATATTGCTATTCAAACTACCGTTCATACAGGTCATCATCATGCTGTTCATAATGCAGTACATGCTACTATGATTTCTGCTAGCATACTTATTGCTCAAATAGCTAGTTGCCAATTAGCTTGGTTATATTTATTACTTGCTCTGACTTCGTTTACCTTTTCTATTAATTCAGCTTCCTTTCTAGCTTCAATATACGCCCAAACATCTACTCAGAAAAATGCTACATCGAGTACCATTGCTCATCAGATTGTTTTTGCAATATTTTTTGCTTTTGAGGCATTTCAAGCTATTCTTACAATTCATCTAATATCATCAGCTTGATTTGTTTTAACTAGTAATTTTATAAATTCATCATCAAGATTTGTAATTCCTTTCTCCTTTAGAAGTGCTTTCATTTCATCTATATTATCTATTCATGCCACCTCATCTGCTATTTCAGTTAGTTTTGATATATTCTTTCGATTGTGTCACATTTTATCCAACATTTTCTGAGGCATTTCATCTCAAAATTGTTGCCATGCTATAAATGCTGCCATTCAATCATCTGTAAAGTCGCCAGAATTTAGCATTGCCCTTATATTTTTGATTTGTTCATCTATGTTACTAATTTGCTTTTTACTTAATTGTCATAATAACGTTTTTTTCTGTTTTTCAGTAGCATCTAATATTGAAGATATAGTCTCTCTTATCTTTTTTCATGACATTTGCTCTTTAATTTCCTTAGCTTCTCTTTTGTTTCTTAGGTATATATATCCTTTTTCACCTGCTTTTACTGTAACAGCTCATCAAGATCATGTAATTAATCATACTGTTCATGAACTAAGTCCTCATCAATTTTCATCATTTTCTTGTTCTCATGGCTTTCCTCCACTTGAATTTCCACTATTTCATGTATTTCAAGTAGTAGATGGTTTGTTACTGTCAGTATCGGTGTCTTCATTATTGTTAAGTTTTCATAAAATTTCATTTTTTAGTGCGATTAGTTCATCCTTTGTATTCTTTTTTGCTATTTCTTCTTTCTTTTCTCTGATAAAGTCGAATATCTTCTTTGCAATGGATGGTGTAACAAAATTAATTATATCTTTCCATCGTCAAAATTCCTTAATTTTATTAAATTTTTCTGGTAGTTTCTTTTCGTCAACTATAATGTTCTTAATTTTCTCTTTGATTGGTAAAAGTACTAAACCTTTCAATCGTCAGAGCTCTTTTTGTAGTTCTTTTACATAATATCATGAAATTTCCAGTTTTAGTTCTGATATGCTTTTATCTTTTGACATTTTTTGATTAAATTGTTATAAAACATGATTATTTCAATACTAAATAAGTTTTGATCATAATCTTAGTAAAGTTTTTATTGCATCAGTGGCATCACCAACTAATCCTATAGCATTTCTTAGTTTTATGTCGCTAAGAGTATCAGCAAGATTTGTTATTCTAGCTGGAATTTTTAGTTTTGGACACTTTACTCTCAAGTCATCAATAAGTTTTCAATTCATTTGATTAAGTAAATCATCGATACTATTGAATATTTTCCTTCCATCGGCTTCTTTAGCGTTATCCACTAGATTATATAGATATTTTATGTCTTTCATTACATCAACTAAGTCATTTCCGTAAGCTGAACCGAGTTTTTGAATGATTTTTTCTGTATCTCAAAGCATATCTGCAAGTGCTTTTTCTAGTGCTTTTCATGTTATGCCTGAACTTTCTATATTTTGCATACTTAGTTTTATTTCTTTTTCCAGTTTATCTAATTGTTTTAATTTATTTTCAGCATTTTGCAAATTTTGTCTAGCATTGTTTATTGCTTTTTTCTTGGCTTTACTTCTTCATGGTTGTTTCTCTGCATTTTCCAGTGCTGCTTTTTTAGTTTCGACGTCGTTTTCTAATTTTGTTCTTTCTGATTCAAAATTATTTTTCAAATTGCTATTTTCTCGAACTTTTTCACTGCAAGTTCCACTAAATTTATCTGGTGTTCTATTCGCTAATTTAGCAATTTCTTTTTCGTGTTCGTCTATTGCATTCTTTAGATCGTCAATATCAGTTGTGTTTCATTCAAGATATTCTTTTACTGCACTACAACTGTCATAATATTTTATTGCTCTTTTATATAGTTTTTGGTCTTTTTTTAATTCTTTTAGTGTATCTGGGTCGTAAATATTATCTAGTAACTTTTTCTGTATGTACAATTCGTTTTGTGCTAAAGCTTCACTTAATCATAATTCTTTCATTAATTTTTCTGCTCTCTTGCTATTACTGAGATTACTTACAACATCCGATGTAGCATCAGATAAAGTTTTTCTTCAATTATAGATATCTTGTTTAAATTGTTTCAAAACATCTGCATCTGACAAATCAGGTGGTGTGTAAATTCCTTTAATTTGACGATAAATACTTGAAGTTCAGCGACATATTTTTCTACCTGCAAGATAAGGCAAATATACTGTCGATCACATCATTTTTCATCATGTTGCCATAATTTTCACTCATATTTTTCTTCATGCTTTTCCTCCAAATACATATGTAACTCCACCAATTGTCACTACAATTCATCATGCTCATAATAGTGTACCTGGCATCGCACATACAATGTCAAGTGCTCATTCAAGCACTTTTCAATTAAGTATTTTTTTCAGTCATTCTCGTCATTGATTCAATGATCATCATATAAATTGAAATAATCTAAATCATAAGCTTATATCTTCATTTCCAATTGTCCTTGCTCATAGTATTATTTCTTTCTTTAATGCTAGGAAATTATTTAGATTTCATGCTAATTCTTTCAATTCTGTATCATTTAGTTTATCAATATTGTTTCATGCATCTGCCATTATTTTTCAATAGTTTTTTATTTGATCAATTAATCATCCGTTATTTATGTATTTTTTAATTTGAGTATCTTCTGATTCTTTTAAGAGATCTGTTATTATACGGAATGAATCGTGTTCTAATGCTGGTGTTATATTTTTTGCTATATCTTGTTGCATATTTAAACATGCTTGCTTTAGTCTCTGTTTTTCATCTGCATTTACAGTTTCTCCTTTTTCTTTTTTATTATATATTATTTTTGTTATATCACTATTACTGTCTCAAGTAATACCATCTCTTTGTGAATCTATTTCTGATACATCTTTTTGTGTACTTTCTCATAGATTTCAGTCTAGTAAATTGTGATTTTTAAGAACTATTATTGCAGCATCGATACCTCATGTGAGAAAATTTTGAAAGTCTTGGCTATTTCAAATTACATTGTTATATAACTCATCATCACTCATTATTTGTTCCGGAGTCTTTCATAATCAGTTATTTTCTGCCAACTCTTTCTCGAGTTGTTTCTTTTTCTCAAAAAAGTATCTCTCTATTCTGATTCCTTGTCTGAAAAATAATTTTATTTCATTTTGTCTTTCCGCATTTCCTTTTGCTCGTTCTTCTATTTTATTTATTAATGCATCTCCTACCAAATTTAGTGGTTGAAAACCAAATTGTTTTAGATAATGATTTGCAAAATCTTTTAATACATTTCATCATGCATCCTTTAACCAATCAAGCATTCCTCTTACACCTTTTTGTAAAGCCATAAGAATGCTGTGATTTGATCACAAAAGCTCTTGAACTGATCAGTATTTATTATCGAGACAAAATGGGATGATTCACGTGTAATCTAATCTACCACCTTTTACTTCTCTTGCTGTTCTATCTAGTGATATTTCATCATTGTATCATGCAACTAATTCTCTTTTATTAATAGATTCGTAGAGTGTATCTACTTTATCTCATAATTCGTTATATATTTCTTTTTTTTCTTCTGGTAGCTTATCAAATGCTTCATACTTTACTTCTGATGATTCATCATCTGTAGGATTATCTACGTCTGTTCACCATAAATCTAATTTTTTTCATAACCAATTAATACCAAAAATTCATCATGCTGTGATTGCAGTCCATTTTAAAGCTTTTCCATATCGTCTATCCCAGAAAGGCTTTTTCTTCTTTTTAGAAGCATCTTTTCATTCTTCATTATCTTTTTTGTCTTTTCATCATCAGAATAATTTCTTTATTCATTTATATGCAAGAGCTACTGCTCATACTCATGTTGCTGCAAATCATACTGTGCGAAGTATATTTGTTCACTTGTCTTTTTCCCAACTATCTTTGGTCCATACATCTTTCCATTGTTTTTTTATCCATCACCATCCCTTTTGGAAAATATTTTTATTTTCGGTTGGGGCTGTTCATGTAGATGAATCATCAGAATCATCATTTCATGCTGATGCAGATGATAATGATAAAATAATACTGTCGTAGAGTGTTTTAATTTCAGTACTTGTAGTGTCTAAAGTGTCTTTAATTTCTTGTGCTTTTATTTTATCGTCGGCATTATCTCACTTTTCAATTTCTTTAATTCAATCATCAATTTCTTTTCTTTTTTCATTTGCCTTATCTCTTAGCTCTTTAGCCTGTTTTATCTTTTCTTTAATTGTTTTGTCGTCCGTTATTGTTTGTATTTCTTTTTGTAATTCTCTTAGTTCGTTAGCAATTTCGTCGTATTGCTTTTTTAAAGTTTCTAGTTGATCTCAAGTCATTTTATTTTTATTTAAAGGGTAAAATGTTATTAATTTTATCTATTGAGGTATTATTCATCTCCATTTTCTTCATCATCTTTTTTCTTCTTTTTTGATTTTTTTTCTTTTTCTTCATCTTCATCGTCTGTTTTTCATCGTCAGAATAATTTTTTAATTCATTTATATGCAAGTACTACTGATCATAGGAATCATGTTGCACGTACTACATTAGTTCATGGATCATTTTCCCATTCTTCTTGTTTCCATAATTTTTTCCATTGCTTTCATATTCGTCAAAATGCTTTTTCTAGAAAGTTTTTATCTTTACCTTCATCGTCTGCTTTACTATCATCACTATCATCTGCTTTACTATCATCACTATCATCTGCTT
>CAMJDC010000043.1 GCA_946404285.1 uncultured bacterium
ATGGCTAAGATGATTTCAGTATTTGCTACTAAAGAACTCTGAATGAAACCTAATACATCTAAAGATTGTTCTAACTTTGCAAATAGTATTGCATCTTATAATCAGGAAATGAAAGACTATATGGTTATGTCTTGTCAATTAGAGATAATGTGAATCCATACTACAAACTATGAACCAATTCCTGATTTTATGCCTAGTAAACGTGTATCTAGAGCAGAATTTGGAACAGTTCTTTCAAGAATTTTGTGGTGAAATAAGTATGAGTGAACAAATAGTAATTACTATGTAAACCACTTGAATGCTTTGAAGGAGAATAATATTATTACTAATATTAATCCAAATATTACTGAATACAGAGCATGGGTATTCTTGATGCTTTATAGATCAGTTGAAGCTATTAAGGTTGCTAGAGCTAATACTAGCGAAACAGTAGAAGAACAAGTTAATGAGGAATTGCAAGAAGAATGAAAAGCTGAAACATGATTAGTGTTAGAATATGATTCATGAAGCGTAGTTCCAGATATGGCAGTTGTGACCGAGAGTGGAACATTAGCTACATGAGCAGTTGCTGAGGTTGATAGTGGAAGTACAGTTGAAGCTCAGACTTGAGATACTGCTTCAGTGTCTGATGATGATATTTCTAAGGAAGTGTCAGCAGAAACATGAAGTGTAGCTGAAACACAAACTTGAAGTACAAGTGATTAATTAGTATAATAATGAAAAAGTCTTGTCGCTTTGTGCGGTGGGACTTTTTTCTTGACTTTTTTGAGTATTTTGCTATAGTTGTATGTGTGTAATTTTTCCTTTCATTATTAGAATTGTTGTGTGAAACGGGTTGTCGTGAGATAATTCGTTTCATGAATGACATCGAGACGGCGTTAAGCTTTTGAGAGTTTGGTAATCCAGACTCTCTTTTTTTATTTTTTACCTAGTTTTCATTTTAAATTTATTAGTTGTTTTTTTTCTTCATTTGTAAGATCTTTGCTTTTTGTAGCTAATTTGAAAAGTTCTTGAATTACAGGTGTAATCGTAGTTATGATTACTTGACGTTTGTTCTTTTCATCTGATAAATCTGAAATTTCCTTTTCTCGTCGGAGTTGAAATTCATCAAGTGTAGTTTTTTCTTCGTCGGAACAATTATTACTGATTGTATGAGCTAATAATCAATCTGAATCTGTGCGAACAATTTGGTCTACAAAATCATGTAAATCTTGAAGGAATTCAGATTCATCTTTTAATTGTTCATCTATGAATCAGTTATGGAAAAGAGAAATAAATAATTTTTCACGATCTAATTGATATTTTGGGTCAGATTTTTCTTCGTTTCTTCTTTGTTGTTGGATGAATATTTTACCTGATCATTGAACGTATTTTTTGAATTGAAGGTCAACCGTTTCAAATGGAAATCATAGTTTCTCTGCAAAAGCTCTTTTATAGCTTTCTTGGATTAGAACGTTGTTTACGGAGATAATGAGTTCAAACATTGCATTAATCAGCTTTGTTTTGTCAACAGGGGAATTCATATCAAATGAGTTTCTGAGACGTTCGAACATTTCTAGAAAACCATCTGAAGCTTTATCTATGCATTCTTGAAAAAGCTGATTTCAATTTTCATTATTTGCCAGTTCATCTGCATCTTTAAATCCATCTGGGAGCGTGATTATTTTTGGAAATAAATCCTGGGCATAGCAAAGTTTTAAAGCACGAAAAGTAGCTTCACGACCTGCTTTATCATTATCAAAAAGTAAGAATAAATTCTCCGTGTGACGTTTTAAAATTTTAATATGTTGTTCAGTAAGAGCAGTTCCAGAAGTTGCAACTCAAATAGGGAATCATAGGCGAGCTAATCAAATTACGTCCATTTGTCATTCAACGACTATTAATTTTTGGTGTGTATTTATATATTGTTTGGCGTGAGAAAGTCCGTAAAGAATTTTTGATTTTTCGAATAATCTATTTTCTGATGAATTGATATATTTTGGAGCATCAATTTCTCAGTTAAAAATTCTAGCACTAAATCCAACTACATTTTTCATTAAATCATAGATTGGAAATGTAATTCTGTTTCTAAAAAATGTATATATTTCTCCGTTTGTATTTCTTTTTGCGAGTGATGCTTCGAGTAAATCATCATCTGAAAATCATTTACTTCTAAGCATATTTAGAAGTTCATAGTGTTTATCATTTGCATATCAGATTCAGAATTCTGAAATCAACTTATCATCTAAATGTCTTTTTTCATGAAGATAATTTAATGCAGTTTCGCTGTTTTTTAGTGATTCAACAAAAAAATTTTGTGCTAATTTTTGTATTCTTTTGAGTTTCTCTTTATCATCTTGTGATTTTTGTGCATAAGCAGAAATTTGTTGAAATTGAGAGACATCAATATGTTCCTGTTCTGCTAAAAGTTTTACGGCATCTCGGAAGTCAATTCTTTCAATTTCTTGGATAAATGTGAAAACGTTTCATCATTTTCAGCATCCAAAACACTTGAAAATCTGTTTCGTTGGAGAAACCATAAATGATGGAGTTTTCTCTCCATGAAATGGACAACATGCTCAAAAATTACTTCCTTTTCTTTTGAGAGGAATGTATCTGGAAATTACATCGACTATATCGACATGGTTGAGTACTTCATCTACGAGAGAATTTGTCATTGATGAATTTTTGAGCAATTTGAAAATATTTGACTATTTGGATTATAGTGATTTTCTGTTTGTTTTTCAAGTGAGAGAATAACCTAATAATATATTGTCATTTTGAATTGAACGAAGCTTGCACAATACCGCTTAGTGGTGTAAACTAGCTGGGTGAAAAATTAAGAATCTTGTAATTATACGCTTAAGATTCTTCGCTATCGCTCAGAATGACGGGCTATCCTTCTCTAATTTTAGTTGTATCCCAAACTCTATATGAATTTTCTCGAGTTTCATATTTTACTTCAGAATTGTTTATATATTTTCATCAGTATAGATTTGAAAAATAGTTGTATTTGCTTTTTATGATATCATCTGTTAGTGCTAGATAGTGAAAATAATCATGATGATTTAGGTAAAGATTATGACATTCTGCAAAATCTTCGAAAGGATCACTCATTCAGTATGAAGAGCAAAAGTTTTCTTTTGTCATTCAGCTTTTTCTAATTTTTTCAGAAGATCGGGAATATTTATAATATTCAATACTTGGATCATCTATAGAGAATACTGTTTTTTCAAATTCTGTAAAATATTCTGATTTTGAAGAACTTGTTCATTGTAATACTCATAAATCAATTATATGACCGAATTCATGGGTAATTACTTGAAAAAATTCGTTGTCATAGTTCATTCATCATACATTAATGGTTACTGTATCTCGGTTTGCGCTTCATCTACGTGTTCACTTTGAATCGTTTATTAGCATGGCAATTAGGGTTTTGGATGGAGTATTTATTCAGTGTTTAATATTTTTATCTAGAATTTGGAGTAAATAGACGACATATGCAAATTTTATTGCTTTATCTTCATCTGAAAAATCTCAATTCCAAGTTATTTTTTTACATGTTTCGTTGTATTCTTTACATAGTTTGGAAAATATAGAGCTACTTCAATGTTCATCGTTATTTTCGTTGATGTTTTCGTATTCATTATTTTCTATTTGTTTTTCAATTTCTTCTTGTTGCAGATAGTCATAGTTGGTTATTTCATCAGATTCTCATGTCAGTCATATTTTTAGGGTTAATGCTAAATATATAGCGATAGCAACGCCTAAAATTTTCATTACATTTCGGAATTGTTTGCTTAATCGTGTATTCCCTAGCATTAAAGTGAAATTCTAGATAATAAAATACATTTTAATTATACTCAAAAATGATAAATTTTGCAAATTTTTGGGGTGTTTTTTACTTTTCTGAAGAATATCGTTGCATATCAGTCAGAATTAAATCTGATTGTGCTCATCTAATATTTCGAATAATTAATTGATTGAATTTTACTTTCTGGGCATAGCACATCATTAGGAAATTATATCATCAAACTACAATTTTTTTTGGATTTCTTTGAGCTTTGTAAATATTTTTTCAAGCTCATCACGTAATATTTTCTACCAAAAATTCATAATCTGATAATTCTGGGATAGTCTGTAAATATTCAAAAATTTCACGAGATTCGTCTTTCACGGTAGAAATAATGAAAAAAGATTGGTCAGATTTTGAGATAAATTTTGAGAGCATTGATTCTAGGTCAACAACAGCTTTCAAATGGGGTAATTTTTTTTCTTCGAAATCAGAGATATCCGGTAATAATATTGTATATCCTGTTTCATGATTTGATAAGAATAATGTATGGTGGTCATTAAAAATATCTAAAAATTCATCTCGGTTTGTGAATTTAGTATCTTCGCTGAATAAAAAGTAGAAATCTGATTGGTTATACATTTTTCTCTGAACTTTTGCTATAGTTTCAGTAATGGAGAAGAAATGTTCGATTTGTAACCATAGTGTTTTGTAATCTGATGTTTGTAATGCTGATTCAAGTTTTGGTCAGAATTCTTTGAATTTTTCAAGTAATAGTTTTGTTTGATAAAATTCGATACTTGAAACTATTGGATTGATCTGGATTTCATCGTTTGGAATGTTAATGAATAATTTCTTAGTTTCGGTTCGTAAGATTCAAATAAACATTGTGAAAAATGTATCAAATTCTTGAAGTGTAGTTAAAGATTCATTGGAGATTAGATTTTTTTCTTGCAAAAGTTGGTACTTATAAAGTAACATATCTACAAAATTTTGTATATAATACAAATCGCAGGTACGAGAAAGATATTGGTTGTAATTGCGATATCGCCGTTCTGTATCAAAGAAGAAAATTTGAAAATCTTGATATGTTTCAATATCTTTTTCAAGAAGTGAATATAATCATTGATGTGTAGTTAATACTAATGGATATTTGATTATTTCACGTGAATCTTTGATAAATCCATAGACTTTGTAATCTCATTTTGAATTCAAGTCCAGAACTCAGTATCAATAAAACAAATGAACGCAATATTTGATGATGAAAAGGATTTCAAAATCTGAAAATTCTGATTTAGACAAAAATGTTTGGAATAATTTTGGGGAAATTGTTTGTTCTTCACGTGCGAATCCAATATTTTTGATTCACATTTCATTGAGGAGATTTTTTGCAATATCTAGTTTGGGTTTAGAAGAAAAAACGAGAAGAATTTTTTTGTTTGCGAGAAGTGATTGAAGAAGTGATTTGAATTTCAGGTTTCAGATATAATATCTTTTTTTACTTTCGTAGTCGGAAGTTTGAATATTATATGGAAAATTTGTAAACGAAGTGTCAGATGGTGCAATTTTTTTGAGAGCTGGAATAGTTATTTCTCCAATTGATGGAGATGGTTTGTATTCGTATGAAGGTAAAACTTGAAGAAATTCAGCATTTGATTTATTGATTAACTGAGAAAGAATTGGTGTTTTTTCCTGAACTTGTCAGAGAAAATCGATTAAGTAACAAAATAATGCTAGTGTAGCTTTTGTGTCAAAAAATGCATCATGGAAGCTACCTTGTTCGTTATTCTCTGATGTAAAGGAAAGTCAGAATTTTGATTTTCGTTGGAGAAATAATGGTTTTTCTTCGAGATAATTTGAAAGAATTTCTAATGCATAACTTGGTGCATATGGAACCATTGCCTGTGAAAGTTGGAATGTGTCTATTGAGAATGCATATTTTAATGATGGGAAGAAACGATTTAGGAATGAAAGATCGAATGCAATATTATGTCAAATTACTACTATATTTTTTCAGAAGAAACGAGAAATTTCTTTTTCAACTTTTGATGGTGTTGGGGCAGTTTCTAAATCTTTCAAATCGATATTTGTGATAAAACTAACGATATTTTTGAGTTCTTTTATTTCTTTCTCTGGGCGTAAAAGTGTTTGATATTGGTCTATTACGTTTCCATTAATATCAATCTCTACGATTCATAATTGAATTGGTTCGTCTTTTAACAAGTCTAGCCCTGTTGTTTCAAAATCTAGTCAAATATATCTGAATTTAGATGATAGCACTTTAAAAAATATTGAATATAAAACGGTGATTTTATAAATAAATCTGAATTTTATTCAAGATTATGGTTGTAAAACGTTTATAATGAAAAAAGTCTGATTTTTTTTGATTTTTTTAGTAATTTGGATTATACTATTGGTGGGAATTTTATTATTTTATTCCAAGTTTGATGAAAAATAGAATATTGTCATATTTGTTGGGGTGAATTTTTGTTGTATTCGTATGATTTATGGATTCGTATGCTCATGCATGATCATGTACTGAATGTGAAACACTTGATAGAGACGCTAATGGAGGTAAAGCGTACTATACTTGTATGCAGACTTGTACGACTCAGCAGCAACAGCAGCAACAACAGCAACAATGTAAAGATTGATGCTGTGGAATAAAACTAAATACAGATTTTCCAATTCTTTGAGATTGTATTCACTTAAAAGAGTGAGAAGGTTGAGTAGATGGTACGACAGCATTGCCATATATGATATGAGCATTAATGAAGATAATAATGTCTATAATAATGGTAATCTGTTTTATAATAATAATTATAGCATGAATAAAACGGGCATCAAATGATCCGAAAACGGCGAAAGATTTAATAAAAAAAGTGGCAATAACAATTCTATTATTATGACTATCAGGTGTAATATTAAAAGTAGTAAATCCTTTGTTCTTTGCGTAAGTTGTTAAACTTTTGTAAATGTAATAGTTCTTGAGGTGGATGATTAATTAGTATTTTGTGTGGATAAAAAAGTCTGATTTTTTTTGATTTTTTTTGATTTTGGATTATACTATGGTTAGGAATTTTATTTTTTTCCGGGATTAATGAAAATAAGAATATTGTCATATTTGCTGGGGTGAGTTTTCGCAGTATTGTTAGGTATGTGATGATTATGATGAAATTTTGTTAATGCTGAAAAATGTTGAGGGAGTGACTTGCCTTCTTGAATGTATTGTTGTGAAGGAGTTCCAGTAAATATACCATGTGATAGTGTAGTGGTAACGTGATGTAATTGAATAAAACTAAATACAGATTTTCCAATTCTTTGAGATTGTATTCACTTAAAAGAGTGAGAAGGTTGAGTAGATGGTACGACAGCATTGCCATATATGATATGAGCATTAATGAAGATAATAATGTCTATAATAATGGTAATCTGTTTTATAATAATAATTATAGCATGAATAAAACGGGCATCAAATGATCCGAAAACGGCGAGAGATTTGATAAAAAAAGTGGCAATAACGATTCTATTGCTATGACTATCAGGGATAATATTAAAAGTGGTAAATCCTTTGTTTTTTGCGTAAGTTATTAAACTTTTGTAAATGTGATATTACTTTTTAGACTAGAAGATGTGTCGTTCTCATCTCTTGAACGGATTACCTCTTCTTTTTTATTTTTCTTGAAATCATGTTCGACTTTACTTTCCATACTAGATTGGTCTTTCATAGTTAAACTTACTTTTTCTCTTTCTTCATCAATATCTAAAACTCTGACACTTACTTTTTGTCATACACTTACTACTTCGATAGGATTGGAAACATAATGATTAGCCATTTGGGATTTATGAACTAATCCGTCATTATGTAAACCAATATCTACAAATGCACCGAAATCTGTCACATTTCTGACTACTCAATCCAATTGCATTCAGATTTTTAAATCTTTGATATCTAAAACATCAGATTTGAAACATGGTGCATCTCATTCATCTCTAGGATCTAGTCATGGTCTTTGCAATTCCTTAATACAATCTTCCAAAGTCTCTTTTCAGATATTATATTTTTCACTCCATTCAGCGATTTGTCTTTCATTTACAGAAATATCTTTCATAGGCAAAACTAAATTTTTCTTTTCCACTCAAAATTCATTTTTCAAAATTTCGTAAACTTGTTTGGAATTTTCAGGATGAATTCATGTCTGGTCTAGTGGCTCTTTTCAGTTTTTTATTCTCAAAAATCAGATAGCTTGTTCGTAGGCTTTTGGTCATAGTCATTTAACTTTTTTTACTTCTGCTTTACTACTAAATGCTCAATTTTCATCCCTATATTCTACTATAGACTTAGCAATTTTTTCACTTAATCATGCAATATATTGTAGTAGTGTATAACTTGCAGTATTTACATCTACTCATACAGAGTTTACAGTGTCTTCTACCTTTTCATCCAATTTTTCTTTTAAAAATTTCTGATCTACGTCGTGCTGATATTGTCATACTCAGATAGATTTTGGATCGATTTTAGTTAATTCAGCTAAAGGATCTTGTACTCTGTGAGCAATGCTGATAGCTCATCTAACTGTTACATCGAGTGAAGGATATTCATCTTGCGCCAATTTACTTGCAGAATATACTGAGGCTCAAGCTTCACTCGTGATAATATATTGAACTTTCAATTTATGTTTCTTTATTACATTAGCTAAAAACTGTTCAGATTCACGGCTTGCTGTTCAGTTTCATAGAGAAATTAAATCGATATGATATTGTTCAATCAATCACATTAAAATTGCTTCAGATTTTTCTGTGTCGTTTTGTGGAGCAGTAGGGTATATCACAGTATTAAATAAGAATTTCCCAGTTGGATCTACAATAGCTAATTTACAACCTGTTCTAAAAGCAGGATCGAATCCAAGTACAGTCTTTCATTGAATGGGAGGAGTGAGAAGCAAATTCTTCAAATTCTCTCCAAACACTTTAATTGCAGCTTCATCGGCCCATCTCTTTTTATCTGTTCTAAGTTCTCTTTCAATTGATGGAATAAGTAGCCTTTTTAATCCATCTTCAATCGCTCAATCTAGGTATTCTACACTAGTTCACAAGTTTTTTCATCCATTTGGTATGAAATATTTTTTTGCACATTCAAGTGTATGCTCCCGTGAAAAATCAATAGTCAGATTTAATTGCTTTTCTTTTTCAGCTCTAAGTAATGCCAAAAATGCATAAGATGGAATTTCATTCCATTTTTTAGAGTAGTCTGCATATATTTT
>CAMJDC010000044.1 GCA_946404285.1 uncultured bacterium
AAAGTTTATCAATATCTTCTTTCAGAATTTTCAGAAAAATTGAGTGAAATGTTCAGATCCATTTCATCTGATATGGAAATAAACGATATTGATTTCACATACTTTCCTGTTTATCAGCTTCAATTGCAACAAGAAAATCCATAATATCATCATGCTCTCATTCCTGTCATTCTGTCTGTTTTTTTTGTCATTCTGAGACGTTAGCCGAAGAATCTTTTGTGTCTCACCTAAGATCCTTCACATTCGTTCAGGATGACACACTTACGTCTTCATCCACTTCTCCTCAAATTTCTTCCGAAATCTTAATCAATCTTTCCTTCATCTCATTAGCTGCTTTATTCGTGAAAGTTACAGCCAAAACTCTCTGAACAGGAGTTTTCAGTCACCACCACAAATAAGCAATTTTATATGTCAAAACTCTAGTTTTACCAGAACCCGCTCCAGCAATAATCAATGATGGAGTGTCCGTATGTAAAGCTGCTAAAGTTTGTTCATCATTCAACTGTGAAGATATATATTCTTTTATATTCATAATTTTTATCTAACAAAAAGTAATTAATTAATCCTCATCAATAATAGCATCAGCTCAATATTTATCATACAAAGCTTTTACATGATCAGGAATATTATATCTTGGAAATAATTTCTGATGTAATAACATACTTGCATTAGCAATTTCAGCGATTTTTCAATTATTTTCCATCCATTCATCCACTTCACTAGCATCATATCAATTTTTAAGACAAATATTTCTAATTTCCTCCGAATCCATGATATGATATTTTCCCGCAGGTCTTCTACGATTTAAATCATACATTTTAGCTCAATCTTTAATAGCTAATGCAATTTCTCGCGTATGCTTATCCTCCTCCCTTAAGTAACGAAAATCGTTATTTACAATCAACTTCGTATTTGTCTTTTTTGCTAAATTTCAAACGAATTGATTACATTTCTTAGTAATAGAAAGTTTTTCCTCATCCTGTGCTGTAATCTCCAAATAACACCTATCTCCAAATATATCATGCAACATTTCATAAATCTCCCTAATTCTCACCTCAGATTCCCCAGATGCAACCAATTTAGACATCCAACTCTGTTCACCTCAAGCAAAAATAATAATTCATTCTGACTTCTCTTTTAATGCATTTACATCTAATTTCGGAATTCAATTACTATATCACTGCTGATTAGCAAACGCTACAAGCTCCATCATATTATGATATCACTTATCATTTTCAGCGATTAAACACAAATTTCAAATATTTTTTCATATCAAAGAAGCGTTAATATCCATAACAAATCAGATTTCTGTTCAAAATATAGATTTAACCCATTGAACATTTTCATCATCAGAATTTTTGGAATCTTGAGATGCCTGAAAAAATGCAGGAATTCAAAACATTCAATTATAATCAGTAATTGCAATTGATGGATATCATAATTCTTTAGCGCGTTGTATAATATCTTTAGGATGACCTAAAGCTTCCAAAAAGCTGAATGTACTATGTCAATGTAGCGGTACATACATCAAAGAACCGATTCAAAAAATAAATATAATCTCAACATTATAATTGTAAAAATTTCAGATATATTTTCAATCCAAATAAAAAACAAAATAAAGATACCAATATAACAATTTTTAATAAACAACATTTAAAAATACTTGACAAACAAATTAACTTGACATTTAAAATATTTTATGTATAATACAAAAAGAACAAAATGAATAACAAAAATAATAAAAACTATGGAAACAACTCAAATAATTATTTGGATAATTGGTGGAATAGGAGCAATACTAGACTGTGTATTCCTCTACCAGATGATTGTCAAAAAAGTAAATAAGAGCACATGGACATTATTTGCTATTGGACAAATGCTAATAACACCGTCTGCTACAATCAATCTTCTCACAAAGAGTGGCATGCTGTGGAAAATTATCTTCGGATTAATATTGCTATCAGGTATAATTGCAATAATTGATATTGCAAGCGACTCAAAAAAAAAATAGCGAGAGATTCCTCCCGCTATTTTCTTAAAAATTTCGAAATCATCATATGAATTTAAAACAAAAATTTCATATATTCTTTCAATCAAAATAGATAAAGAAAGAAAACAAATCATTCATTATATTATTATTGACTTATTGCAAAAAATAAATATAAAATAAAAAAACAAAAAGTATAACAAAAAAAATAAAACAAAAAGTATAACAAAAAAAATAAAACTATGAACACTTATTTATTAATTGCAGAAATTCTCGCATTCTTAATCTGTATATGGGGAACAAGATTAATCAGAGTTCACATGAAGAAAAAGGGGGCTAAATATTGGCTAATCGGATATATAGTATTGCTCAGTTGTATATCAATTGAGCAATTCTTGCAAATTCCTTCATGTATTAGCATAGCTTTGATAGCTATCTCAGGAGCATTATCATACGACACAATACGTTGGATGATGGAAGCTCATAACAAGAACAATGCTATTAACAATAAAAAGACACAGGAACTTCGAGATAAAATAAAAGAATTAAAAGGGAACTCCAATGAAAATGTGGATAAGAAAACACCACCATATTCTGAGTTCCACTTTCATTACTAAAAAAATAGTGGTATAGTAACCTATACCACTATTTTCAATTATATAATCATTATTTAGATTTCAAAACAAAAAATTTCTGATTAATCCAATACACAATTATCGCAAATATAGCTCAACAAGTATCCATCAACATATCTTTCTGAGCATCTCGCACATCTCCTTGACTTCCAAGCACAGCATCTCAAGTAGCAGGATCAAAATACACAGCATACCACCATTCAAAAATTTCATAAAGTCCAGCCAATGAAACCATAAAAAGGAATCAGAACAAATATAATATTACTCTATTATTCACCATCTTCTTTCTATCCAAAAATTCAATAATAGGAAACGCATAAAATCATATAATAAAATGACCAACTCTATCATACATATTTCTCTCAAATCCAAACAAATCATTAAACCAATCAAACGGAACATTTTCAAATGTATAATGACCTCAAATCGTATGAATCACTATCCATGCAAACATCATCAAATAAGAAAAATTAGAAAATCTGAATTTCTTGAATGTAAAAACTAAAGCCAAAACTACAACTAAAACCGTTCATTCTTCTGCATACCGTACACCTCTATCCACAGGATTTATCCTACTTCGAATTAATAATCAAATATAAATTAAAAGTAATAAATATGGAAAATACTCATTAACTTTTTTCATTTGAACTTATAAAAAATAAAACAACGAAAAATATATAATAAAGTATTAAAATATTTCAAGAATAGCTTTATGCCAAAATATCACCAATCTTTTCATTCAAGAAATTTTGTAAAGCAGGCAATTCCTTTAAATCAGGATAATGTTTCAATATCCATTTAGCTCATTCTTGAACTTTTTCCAAAAATTTCAAATCAGACAAAATTTCAATCGGAATATCTGATTGTCATGATTGCATTGTACCAAGAATCTCACCAGAACCACGATTTTTTAAGTCATATTCAGCCAATTTAAATCAATCTGAAACTTCTTCCATAATTTTCAATCTTTTATAGCTGTCTCACGATTTTTTCAGAGTTTCTAAAAAACAATAAGATTTTAATTCTGATCTTCAAATTCTTCACCTTAACTGATGAAGCTGGGATAATCCAAAGCGTTCAGCATTTTTAATTACCATTACAGTAGCTTCTGGGATATCAACCCCAACTTCAATTATCGTTGTTGAAACTAAAATTTTAGCTTTTCAATCTTTGAATTTTTGCATAATTTTATCTTTATCCTTCGAATTTAATCTTCAATGTAACAGCAAAATTTCATCATTAGGTAATTCTTCAAAAAGCTGACAAATTTCAGCATGTGAACTAACAGCCGACTGAACTTCTTCCATCTTTTCAGAATCCTCAATCAAAGGAGTAACAATAAACACACGTTGTCATTGTCCGATTTTTTGCAATATCCATGGTTTCAATTTTAACCATTCATTTGCAGATATAACCTTTGTATCAATCTTCTGCCTTCATTCAGGCAATTGATCAATAATACTCACATCAAATTCCCCAAAAAATGCTAAAGCCATAGAACGAGGAATTGGAGTGGCAGTCATTTGTAAAATGTGAGGGGAGTTGAATTTTTTAAATACAGCTCTTTGTTTTACTCAAAATTTATGCTGCTCGTCGATACATACAAACATTAAATTCTTAAAATCCACGTCATCTTGTAAAACAGCATGTGTAGTAACTAAAACATCTATTTTTCACTGTTTCAAATCAGATTTTATTTTAGTTTTTTCAGATTTAGTTAAAGAACCAGTTAATAATTCCACACGTAATCATAATGGCAACAAAAATTTAGCCAAAGTTTTAAAATGCTGATTAGCCAATACTTCCAAAGGTGCGAGAAGAACTGATTGACCATGAAATTGTTTTCGAATATACCGCATTGCAATCGTCGCTACGATAGTTTTTCAGCTACCTACATCTCATTGCAACAGGCGAAGCATGGGACTATTCCTATGAAAATCTTCCAAAATCTGAATTATAACCTTTTTTTGAGCAACAGTTAATTGAAATGGTAGCAAATCCATTATTGGTTTCAAAATTTCTCGATGAGGATTTTCACTTACAGGTAAATCATCAATAGTTCAATGATAGTTTAGCTTATTCTGTAATGAAAAAATCTGAATTCTAAGCAATCTATCAAAAAATAGCCTATATAATGCTTTATTTTTCAATCCATCACTATCAGGAAAATGCAGATTTTTAATTGTACTTTTCACATCCAAAAGTTGAAATTCTTTAACAAATTCATCAGGCAAATATTCACTAAAAATCTGATCAATTTTATACAAATTAGTCCAAATTTTTTGAGCGAACCATCAAGGTTTAATCCCCAACATCTCCGAATAAATCGGGAAAATTCTACCAGAATTATATGAACTATCTCCATCTTCACTTTCTTCCTCAGGGGCTACAGTCGGTATTAGATCTGGATGAGAAAAAGTAATCTTTCCATATTTCATTTGAGGTTTACCAACTATAATATATCGAGATTTTTCAGACAATTTAGACGCTAAAAAACCTGAATTAAAAATACTTATATGACCAATATTTCAGTGAACATCTTGAAATAAGATATCATAAATTGTTTTTCAATGCACTAAAATTCTAGTTTTTTTAGTAATAAGTCACTTCGTTGCAGCTACTCACTTTGCATCAAATATTAATGAATCAAGCGGAGCAATCTTAGATCTATCCTCGTACGTTCTAGGAAAGTAACTCAAAAAATCTCTCATGGTTGTAATACCATTCTGAGCAAGTATTTGCACATATCTAGGAGTAGTTTTTAATTCATCTTTTAACGACATATCAAAATTAACAAAAATACAAAATCTGATTTCAGAATATTTTTTTCATAATTCGATTCAAGGCAGAAAAAAGTCATAAAATATTTGACAAATCAAAAAATAATAATTATAATTAAAAAAATTTTATAAAATAAAAAATTAAAATGGAAGAAAAATTAAGAAGTCATGAAGAATCTATGACAACAAACGAATATTCCAAAAATTGGACAGAAAAATCTCCAAACAGTAAATTATGAGAAATAAACAAAATATTAAATGAACAGGAATTGCAAAATATAAATGAAATAAAAGAACTAAAAAACAAAATAAAAAATCGTGATTATAGAGAATTTCAAAAAGCGATATGATTAAGATATAATAGATGTGACTGAAAATTATGAAATGAAAGTTTTCAATACTTTTATAACTATATAAACAAAATAAGAAGAGAGCACAACTTAACGACTCAATCACGTACAAGCTTACAACAATTATGAACACAAATTCAAAATGAAAACATTACAGACACAATAAATATACAACGGAAAGAAAATAAATATTTAGCAGCACATGAAACAATGAATCAGAGCGAATACAATAGATTATTCTCATGAAAAGAAAGTTTACAACAATGACAACTAGGTGATTGCTATCTTGTAAGCTGAATACATGAACTATCAAGAGCACAACACTTTGATACATTAATGAGAACCTCAATCCAACGCGTAGAACGAAGTAACTGAGATAAATGATATGAAATTAAAATACCTTTTTGAGAACCATCATGACGTAAAATCCGCATTAAAGATTCAGAAATACCTGTAGCAAAAATCAAATGAAATACATGATACAAATTACTAGAACTAGTATACGCCAAAAATAAACTGAGAAAAAATGACAGAAATGGTAACAAATATCGTCCAATAACACCATCAGAACTTAAAAAAATATCATGATGACGGACTCAAGAAGTACTACAAACATTTTTGGGTAAAAATAATATCTGATTTAGTGATTTTTGAACAATGAAAAATTTTAAAAAAGGAAAAACGCTAGCACAATCATCCCAAACAGCAAAAAGAGAAATTAACAATTTCTTAAGAAATTACGTACCTAGTATATGAAACAAATTTGTTTCATTGGCTAGTTTACCAGGATCAACTGACAAAAAATCATATACGGTATGATGAAAAACTATATATCGTAAACACGCATATTCATTAACTTGAATAAAAAAGGACAAAAAATGAAATATAATAAGTATTACAGTACTAAACCCATGGAATAAATGATGACAATGAAAAAATTATCAAGATTTTACATTAGATGAGTTCTATAAATCATTTTCAGCGATATCATGCGGAAAAATAAAAACTAAAACATTCTTAGTTGACTAGGGTGCAGCATAAAAAGAATAAATAACAAAACATGTCTACAGTTTAATAACATTAAACGTGAAGAGAAAATAGTTTTATAATAAGGGTTTTTCTATTGCTATTGCTTTTTAATCAAAAAAATATACAATATAAAGTACAAACAAAAAATAGATATGCTAAATTTTAGTTATTTGTGCAGAAAATGTTTGAAGTAATTGCAATATCTATAGCAGTGCCTTATTTAACTATTCCAAATATGTTATTGGAGAATAACGAAGAACTAGAATTTCAATGACAAGTTCAAGAAGAAATTCAAGAAGAAGTAAAGGAAGAATATCATGAAGAATTTATCGTACACAAGTGATATGCTACAGATTCCGTAATACAAGATTACGCTAATTATGCATACGAAATCTGATGAATGGACTTTGTAAAACTCATAGAATGTGAAAACTGAACATGGGATCCATACAAAGTTTCAAAAACTAATGATCATTGATTGTGTCAATTACATTACAGTTACAACAAGGATTTTATTAATTCTCCTGATTTTAAAAATCCATATAAACAATTAGATTATTGTTATGAAAAATACAAAATAAATCCGAAACTACGATATTGACCAAATAGAAAAATCAAAGGGAAAAAATGCTCAGAATACGTAAGCAGTAGATTCAACGTTTTGGTATCATAACAAGAAAGAGTAAACACAGCTTATAAATTTCTATCAACAATTTTTTTCTTTCCAGTTTGTTTAACTGTTCCAAATTTTTCTAGCAATACAATAATTTCATCATGTTTTGCTGAAGTCTCATCTTTTAGAAAGGTATCAGCATGTCGAACTGCGATATTTAGATTTTCATAGTCTTTCAAAATATTCTCAATATCAGATTCTGATTTTACTTCAGATTTAAATTTTTTTGAAAAGAATTCAAAAAGCTGATTCATATCCAAGATTCTATGTCAATTTATAATTAGTTTGTTGTTCGGGAAAGTAATCATTGAGATAATAATCAACTAAATGTTTTGTTGGAGAATATAGATTCTCTGGTAATTCATCCAAATCAAATCGTTTCCATTCGTCTTCTTTGGTCGGCTCCATACATTTCAATTCTCAGCTAAATTCTTCGCATATCAATCATATAGTCACAAAATGTCTATCTGCAGCAATATCATCTAAAGCAGCAAAAACCTTTGGATTTAGAATATCAAGATTCGTTTCTTCTTTGACTTCTCTAATGGCAGCATGAACCACTGTTTCATTATATTCCTGCTTTCATCCAGGGAAACTTCGTGTATCAGGTTCGTGAATTCATCATGTATCTTGCTTATTTTTACATCTATGTCATAGCAAAACTTTATTTCAGTCTTTTATCATAATTCAGACTCAGATTTTGATATGATTATTTTGTACAATATCCATTGTTTATACTCTATAATTTAAATACTTGTCAGTCAGCTACTTCATACTTTTGGCATACTCAATTGTTTGAATAAGGAGCGTGAATAGTATTTATATCTTCATCATACTCTAAATATCATCTTCCATTAATTGTTCATATTTTTGTAAATCATTCTTCTCATCAAAGTTTATAAATATTAGCTTCGAGCCATGTTTTTTTATCTCAAATTACTACAATAACTTCTTTATCATCTCATCAATCCAAATCATTAAAATATATTTCAGCGAATAATCAGTCTAATAAATCATTGTAATCATCTACAACGTTATTCTCGAAATCGTAAATAAAATTGTATCATACATTTCAATTTATTCATAAAATCTGAGTTCAATTTGGATTATCAGGTCAAATCGCAAAATATTCTTCAATTCAATCTCAATTCAAATCGATTCTTTTTTCTCTTGTCTCAAAGTCTCTTTTTAAGCTTATATAATCTGAATAAATTCATTCGTCTATTTCATAAATCATTTGACTTGGTAA
>CAMJDC010000045.1 GCA_946404285.1 uncultured bacterium
AAGTAATTAGTGCGGTAAATCATCCAGATTCTGATCACATGAGCGTATGTCAGGTTGATTTATGATCTAAATGACAATTCCAGATAGTGTGTGGAGCTGCAAACGTTCAATGAGCAAAATATGTGGCAGTGGCTATGGAGTGAGCTTATTTTCCACAAGCTGGGATTACTATTGCACCTAGAAAATTGCGTTGAGTAGATTCAAATGGAATGATATGTTCAAAGAATGAATTGTGAATCAATGAAGATACAGATAAACCTCGAATTTGGGAATTAGACAAAGATTTGGAAGTTTCAGATGAAGATTTATGAACTCCATTAACTGATAAATTTGAGTGGTTAGATAGCTACGTTTTGGATATAGATAATAAATGACTGACAAATCGTCCTGATTTGACTGGACATTTCGGAGTAGCTTGGGAATTCAATTCAATGTATAAACCACAATGAAAAATCTGATTGTCTTCATTGCCAAAATATCAAGATGACTTTGCGAATACAAATATGCTAGATTTACTTGAACATGGAGAAAAGAAATGAAAAAAATCTGTAATCTGCGAAACTGAATGACTAAATAACTATATCTTACTCGAACTAAACAACGTAGAAGTAAAAGAAACAGATTTTTATATGCGTTTGCAAAATGCAGACCTTGGAAATGGAAGTGTAAATAATTGGGTAGATTTCTCTAATATCTTTATGAATATTTCATGAAATCCAGTTCATTTCTTCGATGCTGATAAAATCGAATGAAATATTCACGTACGTGATGCTTATGAATGAGAAAAATTTGTAGATTTATTTGAAAAAGAGCATATTCTTACGCCTCAAGATATCGTAATTGCTGATGATAAAAAAGCACTTTGTTTATGAGGAATAATGTGAGGTTTGAATAGTTGAGTGACAGCTGAAACTAAAAATATTTTGGTAGAAATCGCAAATTTCGATCCAGTAAGAATTCGTAAAACAGGAGTTAGATTATGATTACGTTCAGATTCAGAACTTAGAAATGAAAAACATATCGCTCCTACATATTCATTATATGCATTGTTGTTATTCTTGGATGAATTGAAATTCTATGCTAAAGATTTGTGAAATTATGAAATCGGAGGAGTAAGTTCATATGTTAAACCTTGACTTCATCCAGTTCAACCAACTACAATTACAGTTGATTGGGATGATATGAATCAATTTATATTCGGCAAAAGCGATAAAAAAGCTGACTTCCAAGAGAAAGCTTCTGAAATCCTTACAAATCTAGGATTCAAAGTAGAATGAAATCAAGTGACTGTTCCATTGTGGAGAGGTCCAGACGACATAACTATTCCTGCAGATATATCAGAAGAGGTGGCTAGAATTCGAGGTTATGAACAAATTAAATTAACAGCACCACTTACTCAGATTCAGAGTCAGAGTTTCATTTGAAATACTGAAGTAATACGTATAGTAGAAGAAACTTTGGTAGAGAAATGTCGTTTCGATCAAGGAGAAAATTATCCGTGGGTGAGTGAAAAAATGGTACAACCATTTGGAAAAACAAGAGAAGATTTCATCACTTTGACTAATCCAGTAAATCCTGAATGTCCATTATTACGTGATAATTTCTTATATCAATTTTTACAAGTAGCTTCCAAAAATTCAAAATTCTTTGATGAAATAAGGTATTTCGATACAGGTAAGATTTGGACTAAAAATGAACCAAATAATGATATAGCTCCAGAATATGCTGCTGCACATTTGGATGAACAATTACATGCTGCATTCTTTATGTACAAAAAATCTATCAATTCTTGGAAAGAGGATACATTGCTTGAAGCTAAATCAGTAATTGACACGTTAATTCACGACTTTGAATTAAATGGAAAGATCACTTATGAAGCTACAGATTTGCCATATTTTCATCCAAAAAAGCAAGGTAAAATCCTATTCAACAAACAAGAAATCTGAATTATTTGAACAGTTCATCCAACAATCTTGAAAGCGAATAAATTACCAGAAAATGCAAGTTTAACATTTGTAGAAATATCACTTGAAACAATAAAAGCTCTTAGAACTGAGTGAACAGAAAAAACTTATATTTATGAAACTATGCAGGATCAGATTTTATGGAGAGATTTGAGTTTTGTGATAGATGAAAAGTCAGATTTTTCTAAGGTCCTTTCTGCTATTCGTAAGATAGAAGAAGTTAAAGATATTCGTGTATTCGATGTTTATCAGTGAGAAAATTTACCAGCAGGTAAGAAATCAATTTCATTACAGATAAAGATTATGGGAGATGGAAATATGACGAGTGAGCAGATTGGAGCTATAATGCAAAAAGCGATTGATGCGGTAAGTAAGGTTGGAGGTGAATTGAGAGGATAGATTTTAAATTATTATAATCAGCGATGATTAAAAAGAAACGAATTATTTTGGTTATTGTAGTTTTACTGGTTATTTGATGATGAATTGCTCGATATTTGTTACCACAATACGAAAAGTCAAAATGTTTGGAAGAACGTAAAGATTGTGTAAGAATGCAAGAAATTTGATTTAATATAGACTGTATGCCTTGTGATTAGATTTATAAATAAAAAAGAAATCTGTCCATGATTGGATGGCTTTTTTTGTTTGAAAAATAGTTATAAAACTATAAAAGTGAAATGAAACCGTGACAAATTGTCACACTTTGAAAGTGTTCAGATTCTTTATCTTAACATTATCACATGAAAAAACTTTCAAAAAAGAAACGAATAATTCTGATTTGTATATTTGTAATATTTATTTGATTATGAATATTTTCATATTTCTATATACCTTGGTATACTGGTTGTAAAGATGTTAATACTAATTATCAATGTGGACATTATGACTGTAGTGTAATTGGATATTTTACAAATCATAACCTTTGTCGAAATTAAATTTTATATTTAGTTTTACTAATGACTAAAAAGAAACGAATAATCCTGATTATAATCTGAGTATTGATTTTTTTATGAATCGCAGCATTTTTATATCGAGATAAAGTTCATTGTAAAAATATCCAGAGGCGTTGCACAATGTACGATTTATCAGAAATTGAAAATGTAGAAGATCTAGAGTTTTATCGCTCTCTTAACGAGAAATGTGCAGGTAGATGCGGAACGGCAGAGCTTGAATTAAAACGAAAAAAGGCATTATGTAGATTTAAATACAAAAGACATGTAGAAGCTTCCAAAGATAGGGTATATTTCAAACCTGATACATATAATCCATGTCCAGAATTATACACACTTCCAGAACTTAATGCTTGGCTTAGAGGGGAGGAATAACTAATTTTGTGCCCCTTTACTGAAAGGGGCTCCCCGACTTGTTGGGGTGGGGATTTTTGTTCCCCTTTTTTTTGTTTGCCCCTTTTGTGCTCCTCTTTTAAGGGGAGCTGCCGAAGGCTGAGGGGTTGGGAAATAAAGGGGTTAAAATCCCTCTCGGCTACGCCGTATCTCCCTTTAAAAAGGGAGAACAAAAAGTCTTGCCTCCTTTCAAAGGACACAATACACATTCAGATTTTCTTGACTTTCGGTAGCAATATTCTACAATTAAATTGTTATGACATTTTTATTTTCTACACAGTTTATAGGAATGTTATTATTGATATTAGGATTACTATTATTCTGAGCACTTACATGAATCAATCTAATCTGATGATTATTCAGAATTTTATTATTCTTTCTTTTATTATCAGTTATCTGGTTTGTGATCAAGAGTGGATTCTATATATTATTATTTTTCGCAGTCTTATATTTTGGAATCAAATGAATAACATACCTTAGAAATTATGTAAAATGAAATGATAAATCTGAATACAAAAGTAGGAGAGTGGAGTTTGACGATTCAGACTTTGTAGAAGTGGTAGAATAGAATTTAAAAATCATAAAATAAAAAGCTGTCCGAAAGGGTAGCTTTTTTTTGAAATTTATAATTTGTGAGATTTTATAGCAAGTTTTTTTGACAAAAATAAAACATTCGTTGATTAGTAATGAAATATTTTATTTTTATGAGATTTTTATATTGAAAAATATTATTATAACATTAAAAGTAAATCATTTATAAATAAAAATAATTCATGTTAAACTTTTCAGAATTAGTAAAATCTACTTGAAAATATGATTTATCTGTATTTTCAAAAGATAGTATAGAAAGAGTTGAAAATTCTATATTTGAGAAAAATTGAAAATATTTTTTAACTTGTATCAAAAGACAAAAAGATATTCAAGTGAAACCTGAAGAAATTATCAGACAATTAATGTTAGATAAACTAATTCATGATTACCAATACCCAATAGAATTATTAGATGTAGAATATACTGTTAGTTTTGGTAGAGAAAAGAAATTTGCCGATATAGTAATTTTGAATAAACAAGATAAAACAACAGTTTATTGTGTTTTGGAAATTAAAAAAGCGAATGCTAAAGACGGAAAAGATCAATTAAAATCATATACAAATGCGACCTGAGCACCACTTGCTGTTTGGACAAACTGAATGGAAATAAATTATTACGAGAGATTAAATCCGAATTATTTTGAGCCACTTTCTGATATTCCATCATTTAATGAAACTATTGATGATGTGAAAGATGAGAGATTCACATATTTAGAATTAATGCAAAAAGATAAACTTCAAGAAGAAAGAAAATCTTTAAAATCAGTAATTCAAGACCTTGAAGATGAAGTTTTGGCTAATGCATGAGTAGATGTTTTTGAAGAAGTTTTCAAGCTAATTTTCATAAAACTTTACGATGAAATGGAGAGTGCTGATGATAGAATTTTTATTGAAAAGACAGCAAATATACAAAAGAAACAGCACCCAGAATTCACAGATAGAGAAATCTTATCAACCATTTCAAATGATGATTTTAGAGCTTTAGAATTTAGAAGTCGTGGAGATGCTTTCCATACAAAACAAGTAATAAATGAACTTTATAAAAAAGCAAAAAAGAAACGACCATGAATATTTGAAGATTGAGAGCCATTAAGAATTACAGATGAAAATCATCTTCAGATTTGTGTTGCTTCTTTACAGAATGTAAAATTATTCAATTCAAATCTACAAGTCATTGATGAAGCATTTGAATATCTTGTAAATAAATCTGCTAAATGAGAAAAATGACAATTTTTCACACCGAGAAATGTAATTGATATGTGTGCTTATATGATAAATCCACAGCCACATGAATACATGATAGATACAGCTTGTGGAAGTTGTGGATTCACAGTTCATACATTATTTAATGTTTGGAATAAATTAGTAAACCAATGAAAAGCAAATTTCCATAATTTCTCAAATCAGGCATTAACTTCTGAACAGAAAGAATTTGTGGACCATGTCTTCGGAATAGATTTTGATGAAAAATCTGTAAGAGTTGCGAGAACTTTAAATATGATTGCATGAGACTGAAAAACAAATGTTTTACACCTAAATACACTTGACTACACAAGGCGAGATGAAAAGAAAAAAGATGATGCACGATGGGCTAATTACTGAGAATGATACAATAGATTAATGAAACATTGTAAAAATCCAAAAGAACCAAAAGAGTTTGATTTTGATATTATTATGGCTAATCCTCCTTTTGCATGAGATATAAAAGATAGTAGATTATTAGCCGAATATGCTGTATCTTTTGATGATAAAGGTAAAAAATCTAATGCAGTTTCTCGTGATGTGTTATTTATAGAGAGAAACTTGGATTTCTTAAAACCAGGTGGAAGAATGGCTATTGTATTACCACAAGGAAGATTTAATAATAGTAGTGATGAAAGAATCAGAAAATATATCATGGAAAGAGCAAGATTAATCGCAGTTGTTGGATTAGATAATAATACATTTAAGCCACATACATGAACAAAAACAAGTGTATTATTCGTTCAGAAACGAGATGAAAATCCTGATTCTCCAACTTATAATCCAAAATTAGATGATTATGAAATCTTTATGGCTGTTAGTGAATGTACAGGAAAAGATAATTCATGAGAAGAAATTTACGAAAAATACGATAATGGAGAAAGGAAATTAGATGAACATGGACATTTGATACAGCATCACGACCTTGAAGAAATCGCAAAAGCTTTTGAAATATGGGCTAAAGAACAGAAATTAAGTTTTTGGAAATAGTGTTTTATATAATGGTTTTAGATAAATAATGGAAGATAGGCAAGAAAAGATTATTTCACTTCTAAAAATAAAACTAGAAGAAATTAACACTTTAACAGCTCTAAATCATTGAAGTTCAGCATGTCATGAACCTCAATTTGAAGATTGGCATAAATCTGTTTTGAGATTGTTAGAAGAATTTACATGAGATAAAGACTCTTCATATGTAAAACATTTTTATGATATATATTTTGAACCTTCAAGTATAGATACCTGAATGTCAGATTATGAACTTGAAAAAGTATGTGAAGAAGCTTTTGATAAATGATTAAAAACTGCAGAAATGATGCTAAAAAATATTATCAACGAATTTGAAATACTATGAGCTCCGCAAGTAGATAAATGAGTAGTAAGTAAAAAATTCCAAGATATTAATGTTATAAATAATATTGAACAAAAACAAGTACTAAATATCAATATTGAAAATACTTTTAAAAATGAGCTAACAGTAAAACAATACGAGAAATTAAATGAAATATTACAAGAAAAAAACGAAAAGACAAAATGAGAAAAAATAAAAGAATTTTTGCTTCAGCTATGATCTGAAACTCTAGCAAAAATTCTAAAAGATGTTTTATTATGAAATTTAAATTGTTAATGTCCCAGATTTCTTACATAAAATATAAAGATGTAATTGAAGCATGAAGATTTGATGCCGAATATTTTAAGCCAAATCTTTTGGAAATGATTTCTAATTTAGAGAAAAAATGATGTTTTGTATTATGAGAAAATGCTCAAATTAAATGATGAAAAAGACTTCCTTTATGAGAGGATTTTTCAGATGAATGAATTCCATATATTAGAGCTGAAGATATTAAAAATTGATTTGTAGATTATGAAAACAGTCCAAAAATATCAGAAGAATTACATAAAAAATTAATAAATTATCAGACAAAAAAAGATGATAATTTAATTACTATTGTTTGAAATTCTGTATGAGATGTGTGAATTGTAAAATTTGATTTAGATAAATGTAATTTAACGGAAAATGCTTGTAAAATTATAAATCTAAATTTAATTAATCCTGACTCATTTTTTGCTTTTATGTTGTCTTCATACTGACAAAATCAAATTCATAGGGAAAAGGTTTGAACAGCCCAACCTAAATTAGCTCTTGAAAGAATTAGAAGATTTAGAATTCCAAAATTTAAAGATAATATTCAACAAGAAATTTCAGAAATAGTAGAATCTGCATATGATAAAAAGCAAAAATCAAAACACCTTTATCAAGAAGCTGAAGACTTACTTCTTACAGAACTTTGACTAAAAAATCATACAATTTCACATACTTTAACTTTTTCTACAACTAAAAAAGCGGTAGATGAAGCTTGAAGATATGATGCCGATTATTTTCAACCAAAATATGATGAACTCATTGAAAAAATAGAAAATTATAAATGAGGTTGGGATTATGTGGAGAATCTATTTAAATATAAAAAATGATTTGAACCCTGAGCAGAAGCATATACTCAAGAATGAATAGACTTTATCAGAGTTTCAGATTTTACAAAATTTTGAATTGATGGAGTTGAAAAGAAAATTCCCGAAAAAATGTATGATGAATTAAAAGAGAATTATCAAGCTAAAAAATGAGAAATATTATTTACTAAAGATTGAACTATTTGAATAACTTATGTTTTGAAAGAAGATTTAAAATGAATTATTAGTTCAGCATTTTTAAGATTAAATTTGAAAGAAGAATACGAAAACCAAGAAAAAGAATGTTTAGCTTTGATTTTAAATTCAATTATTTGTAAATTACAAGTTGAAAGATTTTCTTGATGAGCTTTAATCTCACATTTAAAGCCTTCTGATTTTGAAAAAATTAAAATTCCATTGATAAATTCATGACTTCAAAAAGAAATTTCAGATAAAATTAAAGAGAGTTTTAAACTTAGAAATGAAAGTAAAGAACTACTAGAGCAAGCTAAAAAAATGGTAGAAGATGAAATAGAAAAAGAATAATTTTACCCCAAAACCACAAACCAAAAAATGAAAATCGCTATCGTTACATGAGCTAGTTCAGGATTATGAAGAATCTTTGTAGATAACCTTATCCAAGAAAAAGATTTAGATCAAATCCGAGTCCTA
>CAMJDC010000046.1 GCA_946404285.1 uncultured bacterium
ATATTTTTCTTTTCATAAATTATATAGTATATTTTTCTTTTCATAAATTATATAGTATATTTTTATAATTATTAGATATTAAATTATGGTTTTTCAATAAATAATCGTTCATATATTTTCACTAAAAATATTAATTTATAACTAAAAAAATTGACACATGTAAAATTTTTTTTACAGAATTTTGATGTGATTAATTGACATTTATAAGAAATATTATATAGTATAGGTGTAAATAAAAAAGAGAAAACAAAAAAACATTTACATTATTCCAAAATTATCCAAATGAAAAACACTACAAGATTAAATCAACGAGTTGATAGAGCAACTCAAAAAGTAAAATGATTAAATTATTTGCGTACATTACTTGCTGCTGCATTAATTAGCTGAAGTGTGAACTGAATGGCACAAGACATTCAACCACAAGAACAAGACAGCACACATACAGAGATTGTGAAGAAGCCAGCATTTTCAGTACACGGAATGGTAAGCTTATGAACAAATGGAGTGGCATGAGATGCGGCAGAATTGTGTAGCACAAATCCTACATTTATTGGCGTAGTAGACGTAAGTCACAAAAGCTGACTATGATTTACAGCTGTTAGATTAGATGATGGAAAAAACGACCCAGATCAGCCAGCATCAAGAGTAACTATTCTAAATCCACACTTTACAAAAAAGTTCTGAAAAAATAATGAATTTAAGTTTGATTTAGAATGAAAGTACGCAATGTTTGATAAAATGCCAGGATCAAACTGATTCTCTCCTGATATTGTATGATCATACACTGCAAAAGATGGTTTTAAATTTGAATGAATGTATTCTCATAAATTTAAAAAATGACCAGACAGTGATGCATTTCGCTTGTCAATCAGCAAAAAAATAGATGAAGCATTGAGTCTTACAGCACAGTGATGGTATGAAACAGGTTATGATAGGCACTTTTATTGACGTGTAATAGTAGACATAAATTTGTGAAATTGATTAAAGGCACAAGTAAGTCTAACAGCAAAAAACGGAAAACTAACACCTACTACATGTTTAGTATACTCATTCTAAAAAATATAGATTGTAAAAAGTGTCTATCAATGCTAGATCTCTATCCTTTTATGAACAATAAAAATTATTTATATTGTTTTCAAAAGATAACAATGAAAAAGTCAAAAGTAAAGAATATGTCAAACCTAAGAATTCTTATAATTTACGTATGTGGAATTATGGTTTGGAAAGCTGTTAGGGATTTTTGTGACATGTTTATTTTTCCTAACAACATTATTCTGAGTGATATTACATGTTTTGTTGTTTGAATTACAGTACTACTCATGGACGATGGTAAATTATACGAGTTGCTATAATCAAGTTCTTACATGATGATATATCTTGTATCTTTGGGTAATTAACTATCTGTAGGCATTTCAGTAAATTACTAATTATATGAATTTCGAATTTTAAATAAAACAAATCGGCTGATGTATAAAGAAAAAACCTAAAGTTATGATGAATAAGCAGTCAAATGAATTTTTATATTTTATATATAATCAAAAATGTATTCATCTGAGTTTCGAAATAAAATCTACGGAGACACTCCACCACGAGAAACAAAGGAGCATAAGGAAAATGCAATTAATCAATTAAATAAACTTTTACCTGATGATATGATGTGAAAGCATGTTTTGGATTACTGATGCGGAAGTGGACATATTTGAGAAAACCTTATGGAAAGATGAGCTCGTGTAGATTTTGCGGAAATTTCAAGTAAAATGGTAGAAAAATTAAGAAATAAATTTGAGTATACATGAAATATTTGAGAAATATTGGATGCTAATAAATGCAAAAGCTATGCAAGAGTTTTTTGAGTAAAATCACCGAAAGATTTACCAGTAGAAAACTGAACTTATGACTGTATCATTGCTTGGACGGTACTTCACCATATTAATCCAGACAATTGGAAAGAATTTTTAGATTGATTTTCAGAATTATTAAAGATTGGATGAAAGATGATAATAACATGACGGGATGAAAGTGATACAGTGTTAAAACAAGATTGATTCAAGTGACATGTTACATGACAGCCATCGTATACGATAAATAATCTACCTAATTTTTTGGATAAAGAAAAATGTGAAATAGTAGAAACATGAGTATATAGTGAAAAACTTCAAGCATTTAAAATTCCAAGGATATTTAGATATTATATTGTAAAAAAAATAGATGAGAAAAGTAAAGAAGATAGGTTTGCCGAAATACAAAATTTTTATAATGAAAATGTTTCAATCCGAAATGAAAATTTGGGTGGTTCTCGTCCTACTGTTCGTAAAAATTTTTATAAATTATTGTGAAATATCAAAGGTAAAAATATTTTGGATATATGATGTGGTACATGAATTGATTCAATTTTTTTTTCGCAAAAATGAGCAACATGAACATGAATTGATGTTAGACAAAGGTCTATCGATTTAGCAAAAATGCATGGAAGTCAAAATTGGAATTTTCTTACCGAAAATTTTATGGATTTTAAGCAGGAATGAATGTTTGATATAGTTGTATTTAGTATGGGTATAATGCACTATAAAAATCTGTATCCAATTTTTGAGAAAATATCATCATTCTTGAAATCTGGCGGTAAATTACTTTTAACCACAAATAATCCATTTCTTGTTTGCGAAGACTTTTCGATTGAATATCCTGATGATTGAGAAGATATCGAGTATATCGAGTATATGCACATGTTGTGAGAAAATAGAGATATTCCGGTGACCAAGTTTGTGCATCCAATCTCAAACTATATATATAATGCAAATAACGTATGTCTAAGAATTTCGATTTTTCAAAAACAGTCTGTTTATGGTCCAGAGACCTCAGCATTTAATGATCCTAATCCAAAAAATACATCAATCTCGAATTTTATAGCATTCCTATTTGAAAAAAACGAAAACAATAATGAGAATTTGGTGGATAGTGAGGTAGAAAAATTTATTTCTGAAATAGAAAATTTTACAATGAGTCCATCTGAAAAATGAAGTTATAGTTGTGAAACTTTGATTTTTTAGTTATTTAAATTGTCTAATTACATGTTTTTTTGAATATGTAGTTTATAACTATATTTTTGTATATATGTAAAAATAATTTTACAGAATTTTGATATATAAATTTGACATTTAAAAGAAATATTGTATAGTATAGATATATAAAAATAAATAATAAAATTATGAAAAAACAAAACAAAAAAAACAAAAAGAAAACTTCAAACCTGAGGACACTGATCGTATGCATTGGTGTCGTGCTAGTATGGAGGGGAGTCTGGGATCTGTGCGATATGTTTTTGTTCCCAGATAACCAAACACTTAGTAATGTTGTCAGTATAGTAGTAGGTATTCTGATACTATATTTGGATGACAGAAGAATAGATGAACTACATTAACCCCCAGTATATTGGGGGTTTTTCAAAAATCATAATAGATGCTTATCATATTATTCATTTCAAGTTCTAGGTTTCATTAATGTGAAAATTACAATATATCTGATACTATCTTACTTAGCGAGATTTTTTCATAATACAAAAATTTTTGTTCAGCAAGTTTTTTAGTTCTATTTTATAATTGTCATATAAAGTCTTTTTTAGTTAATTCATACCTATATGCTTCAATTTCATTATCTAACAATGTATACTTCGTAAATTTTGTCCCATCTAACCTTTTGAATCATAGTTTTTCCATCAATTTTCGACTACTAGGATTGTCTATTGCTGCTGAAGTTTTTATTGATTTTATACCTACTTCCAAAAACATATATTTTAATATCTCATATGCAGCTTCATATGCATATCATTTCCCCTGATAATTAGGATCAATAAATCGTCCTATATCTCTTATCTCAATATCATTGAAATCTGAATTTTCAGTTATATCAACCTGTCATATTACTTTATTTGAATCTTTTAGCTCAATAGTCCATCTAAATATATCGGGATTTGCCGCTTCTTGTAATTTCTTGTACTGCCATTTTTTTTCATCTTCCCAATTATAATTTATTTTCGTAGTTAAGTAATATTTACTTACATTTTCAATACATAATATCTCCCAAAGTACTTTTAAATCTTTTTCTTCAGTTTTATGTAATAATAATCTTTCAGTTTCCAAAGTCTTACTTCACAGTAGTTTCATAATGAAAGTTTACTATATAAATTATTCTTCACTTCAATTTCTAGGTTTCATCAATGGAAACATCACTACATCACGAATGTTTTCCTGCTGAGTAAGAATTGCCAAGATTCTTTCAATTCCCATCCCAAATCCAGACTGTGGAGGCATTCCATATTCCATAGCTTCCACAAATGCATCATCTCAGCTTGTAGCTTCGTCATCTCATTTAGCAGCAGCTTCAGCTTGTTTATCAAAATTTGCTTGCTGGAATAGAGGATCAACTAATTCTGAATAAGCTTTACAGATTTCCCATCCGTTTACTAATAATTGAAATTGTTCCACTATATTTGAATCCTTATCAGAAACCCTAGCAAGAGGTTGCATAATGACAGGGTAGTTGTATATGAAAGCTGGTCCAATAATTGAAGGACGCAAAACCTTCTTGAAAAGATAGTCTATCAAAGTGGTAGTTCACATATCATCTATTCATTCAAACGTGATTCATTTTGCTTTGATATCGTTTCTAAGTTTATCTGCGTCATCTACTCCGTATTGAGTAATATCTATTCCACTAGCTTCCAAAATTCATTTTGTGTAATCAATTCTCTCCCATGGAGTAGTAAAATCTACCTCTTTTTCTACTCATTCCTTATCTTTTACTTTCAGCTTTCTATCTAATTTTAATTCATCGAATAAGAAATCAAACATCTTTTCAGTGAATTTCATATTATCTTCATAATTCCAATATACAGCATAATGCTCAACTTGCGTAAATTCCTGGATATGAGATGGATCAGATCATTCATTTCTAAAATCCTGACCAATTTCAAATACTTTCTCGAATCTTCATACAGTTGCTTTTTTCAAAGAAGTTTCAAATGCTATTCTTAGATATACATCTACGTCAAAATCATTATGATGAGTAATGAATGGCCTAGCAGCAGCTCATGAAGCGGCATTATCTAGTATTGGAGTCTGAATTTCAGTAAATCATTCTTTAGTATAGAATTCTCTTAATTTTTGATAGAATTTTGATTTGAATAAGAAACGTTGATAAGTTTCAGGATTCATAATCATATCAAGATATCTTTTTCTATATAATTCCTCTGCATCATTGATTCCATGGTATTTCTCAGGTAATCCACGTACAGATTTTGAAAGGAATTTAAATTCTGACACAAATATAGTGAGTTCTCCTTTGTGAGTCTTGAATACTTCTCCAGTTACTCCGATAAAATCTCAGATATCAACCATTTTCTCCATGAATTTGTATGCAGTTATGGCTTCTTCTCATTCTCATAATAAATCTGATAATTTTGGCTCATCTGCAGAAGTGGAAATATCTATTTTACAGTTATCTCTATGAAACATCACTTGAATTTTTTCACTACCGTCCATGATAGTTCAGAAAGATAATTTTCCAAAACTACGGTAAAGCATCAACCTTCATGCAGTCTTTACATGCCTTTCAGGAGCTGGAATGATAACTTCAATCTCTCTCATTTCTTTATTTGAATATTCAGCAACAATTTTGGCTATTGATTGCTCTTTATCGAAATGTTGAGCGAAAGGTACTACTCCCAACTTTTTCATTTTTTCAACCTTTTGAATACGAACTTCTCTTTCTGATAATTGTTCCATAATTTTTTAATCAAATAGTAAAAACTAATACGAATGATATTTTTCTCTTTTTTAAATTCAAGAAAATCAGATTTTTTACTAAAATTGTTATAGTTATGCTTGAAACCAAAACTAAAAATATTATTCTAAATCTCAGATTTATATTTGATGTTGAATTAAATGACACCAGAACAATTACAAAAACTACTTAAACTTACAGCAATAGAATTACCAGAAGAACAAAAACCAGCATTCTTAGATTATTTTAATTCAATGAAAGCTATGTTTGATGATTTTGCATCATTTCCACTTCCAGAATGAGATATAGATGTAGAAGATGATGAACCAATTACATGTTTTACAGATCAGAAAGATTTTGATTGATTAGATTTAGTGGAAACTAATGTAATTCCAGAACGTCAGGTAAATCATACGATTCAAGTAAATTCAGCAATTGGAGAAGAATAATACTTTTATATATCGTAATACTTAAACAATCATGTATCGTACGCACACTTGTGGAGAATTGAATAAATCCTCAGTAGGACTAGAAGTTACACTAGCTGGATGGGCTAATAGAGTAAGAAATTTAGGATGACTAACTTTTATAGATCTGCGTGATCGCTACTGAATTACACAGATTACAATAGATCCAAAATCAGATTTCACTTGTGAATGATGAAATTTGGAAGATATAAAAGCTGAATATGTTTTGCAAATCGTTTGAAAAGTGGTAGCTAGACCCGATAATATGATAAATAAAGATATGGCTACATGAGAAGTAGAAATCAATCCAAGCAAAGTAAAAATCATTTCCACATGTGCTGAATTGCCATTTACTATTGATAATGAAAATGCAGTAGGAGAGGATTTGAGATTAGAATATCGTTACCTAGACCTTAGGAGAAAATCACTTCGTGATACAATGATGACTAGAGATATGCTATTTTGTAATACTATATCATTCTTTCATAATAAAGGATTTGCATACTTTGAAACTCCATGTTTCACCAAGAATACTCCAGAATGATCTCGTGAATTTGTAGTACCTGCTAGATTTGACCAGTGAAAATTCTTTGTGCTTCCACAATCTCCACAGCAATATAAGCAAATGCTTATGGTAGCATGATATGATAAATATATCCAACTTGCTAGATGTTATCGTGATGAAGATCCAAGATGAGACAGACAACCAGAATTTACGCAGGTCGACTTTGAAATGTCTTTCGTAGAAGAACCAGATGTACTAGCAATTATGGAAGAATATTTCAAAGAGTTGACTAAATTATTCCCAAATAAGAAAATCAAAAACGAGAAGTTTCCATTCATTAAATGGAAAGATGCAATGGATAAATATGGAAGCGATAAACCAGATCTCCGTTATGAATGATTAGCTTTCGTAGATGTAACAGACTGGGCTAAAAAAGTAGATTTCTCATTATTAAACTCAGCTAAATGTGTAAAAGCTCTCGTGGCTCCAAAACAGTTTACTCGTGGAGAAATAGAAAAACAATTAGAACCAGTTATCAAAGAAAACTGAGGAAAATGATTATTATACTTGATTCTGGATGAAGCAGAATGACCAAAAGGTTCATTGGCTAAATACTTAACAGATGAATTAAAATCAGAATTATTATCTCTTACATGAGCTAAGAATGGAGAGACAATTTTCTTCCAGGTAGGAGAGTGGATTGATGTAGTTGGATTATTATGAGCATTAAGAATCAAATTACTCAAAGAATTAAAGCTGACTGAATGAATGGAAGATTTATTAGATTTCGCATTCGTAGCAGATGCTCCAATGTTTGAATTGGGAAGTGATGGACAGCTTGGTTCAACTCACCATCCATTTACTAAACCAAAGGATGAACATGTGCCATACTTAATCGAGCTTGCAGAGAAAATGAGAAATGGATACAAGCTTACTCATGAAGATATAGAAAAATTAACTACTATGGAATCAGATTCTTATGATTTGGTAGCTTGTGGATATGAAATCGGATGAGGAAGTATCAGAATTCACGACCAGAAACTTCAACATGCAATATTCACTATTCTTTGACTAGAAGAAAAAGATATTCAGTTCAGATTTGGTCATATTTTGAAATGTTTCACATTCTGAGT
>CAMJDC010000047.1 GCA_946404285.1 uncultured bacterium
TGAGGAACTCATTCACTTATTCACTCTCCTACTGCTGTTTATGGAGAATGTGCTTTCCCTAGCGGAGTAACTTGTGAAGATACAGCATTAGAAAGTGGTGAATGTAATTATGAACCAAATTTGGAAGATATTGATACTGAAGAAAAACGTTTAGCTGGATGTGAAGAAAATGCTCAAGATTGGATGACTGATTTTGCAAGTGATGCTGAAAATGTAAGTATTCAATGGGGAGAAGAATCTGAAGGTTGAGCTAGTTTCGTAAGAAATTGAGTAGTTAAGTATACTAGAGATGGTGTTGAATATACAATGAATGCTGAATGTGTAGCTGATTTCGTAGATGGAAGTATTTGAGTTAGTTATGGAGATGAAATTACTGCAGAAAATGCTGGAGCTAATGAAGAGGTAAATGAAGAAGTTAGCGAAGAGGTTACTGAACCTGAAGAAGCTGGAGAATAAAATTTTTTATGATATGAATTACAGGGTAGAGATACCCTGTTTTTTGTTAAATCGTCATTCTGAATATCGGAGGAGCTTAGTGTAATGAAGAATCTATGGGTATAATGCATGATAGATTTTCACCCTGCTCAATGGTGCAAGATATCGCCCAGAATGACTCTTGTTTTTTATAATAAAATATATATAAGGTATATCAGTTTTTTATTTTTTATATACATATATTATGAAAAAATCTTTATTTTTGTGACTTCTACTTATTGGAAGTATTACTTTGGTATGATGCCAAAAATCTGACTGAGAACCAGTTTCTCAATATCCAGTTGCTGAGCAAGTTTGTTTAGATAATGGATGAGAAGTAACTGTGGATGAAGAAGGAAAAGACATTTGTCTTTTAGGAGGAAGAGCAATTTATTTGGCTGATATGGAAGAACATCCAGAAGTTCTACCTGAATGAGCAAAAACTTCATTAGATCTCGGTGAATTAATTGGTCTTATTGAAAATCATTTTCCTAAATCTTACACATTCACAAAGTTTAACATGTCTACAAATGAAAGTGAAGGTAGTGGAAAACACATTTACAACAGAATGGAACTTGGTTATTTAACTCCTGAATATTCAAATATTACTGATAGAGAAGTAACTAGTTCAGGAATTGAAGATGGAATGATTTACACTATGGTTAAAGCTACTTTAGATGATGGAAAACAAATCGATGTATTATATATCGTAAATCCTGAAACTTTGGATTTCGTAGCTGCTAATATCGAAGATGGAAACATTACAACAAATTATCAATTTAGTTATGATAATGTAGAATCTTTAACATATGAAGATTTAGAAGGAATCGCTGAAATGAATTTTCCTACATCAAGCACTTATACAATTGTTGATTTAGCTACAGAAGAGACAACAAACAAAGAAAACCTATATCACGAAGATACACCACACAACTTAGTTAATATTACTCCAGACTTTGCTCCAATTAAAGAACAAACATTGCTTAGTTCTGCAATTGAAGATGGTATGATTTATACAAACTTTGATGTTACTTTTGATAATGATACAACAGGAAATGTGTTATATATAAATGATCCTGAAACATTAAATTTCGTTGCTGCTACAGTTGAAAGTGAAGGTATGTCAGTTAATTATCAATTCGTTTATTAATATTAAATAGATAGAAATCTGAAGAGCAGGATAGAAATATCCTGTTTTTCTTTTATTACCAAAAGAAAGTGCCTTCACTTTATATTGACTTTTCGATAATAATTGTTATACTATATCTTAGTGTGAAATAAAAATAAATATTAACATTTAAAAAAAAATTAAAACTATGGGTGAATTTATACTAAAATTACTGTTTTTTATACTGGTAGGAATGTTAGGTGCGGCTGGTGGTTTCTTAATTGGTCGATGCTTGGCACTACTCATTATTCATCTGTGTAAAAATATCTACGAAAGAAATCAACTTAAATTTGTAGAGAAAGGTTACAAACGACTATTCAGATTATATAACATTAGACATTGTCTCACGGATGAGAATGAAGTAAGACTTATTGAACTAAGCGAGACAAGTCCTGTTCATAAAGAAATGCTTATGCTTTATAAGTGGTGTCTTTGTAGGCAGGCCGCAGAAAAATATGTTAAAATATTTCTCAAGCCTGAAACCTATGAGTTATTTAAATCCCGTGAAGTTAGATTCTACCACGAACTTGATGTTGTTATCAAAAAAGCAGCAGATGGAGATGAATTATCAAAGCAATTTCTTCTTGAATATGCAGAAGATGGGCGAAGTTTCTCAGATGAGCAGATAACTAATCTATCTACTGATGAAAAGCTAAAGCATATTTTCAAAAAATATTGTGAAAATAATTCATTTCTTAAGGAATTGGAAGAGGAAAGACTTATAGAGTTATCTTGTAATGACGAGTCATTTTTCGAAGTACTATCTAAGTACATTGAGAATAAAAAGCACTGTAGCCGAAAAGAAATTGGTTCATCTGCAGAGATTGAATTATATAAGCATAAAAAGTTGTTTGATATTCAAGTATCGTATATCAAAATAACTAAAAAATGCCCAACGGGTGAACCTTTCCAATTATTAGCTAATCATGCTAAAGAGGAGAAACGCTATAAGGAGCTTCTACTGAGTCTCTTTGATGTAGCTAAAAAGCCATCTGATGAACTAATTGAATATGCAATTGAAAGTAACGATAAGGATTTCCTTATCAGACTTAATAGCTTCGTTAAAGAGAACGAACTCGATGAAAACCAACAGGCTATGCTCTCACAAGCATTTATCTTAGATGCATATAGTAAGAATCGTAAACTCTATCGTGCATGTCTTATGACTCATATTACAATGTATGAGCTCTGCGAAAATGCTAAACAAATTCTACTTTTACGGTGAAAAAATAATAAGGTTCCCCCATTTTGAGGGGACCTTTTCTTTTTTGTAATATTTTTTAAATACATACTTTTTTCTTTGTAATTTTATCAGATTTCCTTATTTTAAATTCAGCTTTATAATTATTCTAAAGCCATGAAAAGAATCTGACTTTTAACTACTTTATTGATTAGTTGCACATTGGTTGTTGGTTGCAATAAATTAGATAATTCTGAAATAATTTTGGATGAACTTTGAGAAAAACAAGCATGAATTATTCATAATATAGAAGAATGAACTATAACATTAGATAATTGAGAAGAATCAATAACAATAATGGATAGGAATTTATGAGCAGATGTAGCTTGAACATGAGAAGAATCTTTTTGATATTACTTTCAACGATGAAATAATCACTGATTTCAATTAAATTCCGAAATAAAAACATGAACTGAATTAGTATCTAGAGAAGAATCAATGCAGTATTGACCAAATAATTGGTATGATAGCGATGTACAATTCGTAATTATGGATAATAGTGAAGAAGTAAATCGTAATTTAAATTTGGGTAACTACTTTTTAGCAGCAGTAAATGATAATTTATGGTGATGAAGTGGAGATAGTGAAATTGTTAATCGTATGTGAGAGTATGTTATAGACCAATTTAGGTGAGATACAGGTAATCCTAGAACAGAAAGAAAATGACCGTGCCCAGAATGATTTCATGTACCAAGTTTTGAAGAAATACATAAACTATTTAAACTTTGGGTAGATATTAAATATCCAGATGATATAGAAAAAAAGGAACATGTAAGATGGATGGCAATCTGAGGTGGATGAAATCAAATTTGAAGAGAATTTAGTAATGATTTACTACTACCAATGGCATGATGAATTCGTTTTGATGGTAAAGCTACACCACATGATCAAGAATCTGAATGATTTTATTGGATGTCTAGTCCGGGAAGATTTTTAAATTTTCATAGCTATATGATAGTAGAATATGCAGAAAGTTATCGTGCAGCTACATTCCCAGTTCGTTGTTTTAAAAATGATGAAGAAAATATTTTAGTTATTGAAGAAGAAAACATGAATACAGACAATATTATAAATCTTAAAATTTGAAATGCAGTTTTTGATGTCACTTTGGAGGAAAACTCAGCAACAAAAGCTTTGATTGAAAAACTGCATGAATGAGATGTGGTAGTAAATGCTCGTGAATATTGATGATTTGAAAAGGTAGGAAATTTATGATTTGAATTACCTAGAGCAGACAAGCAGATTACAACCGAACCTGGAGATTTAGTTTTGTATCAATGAAATCAGATTTCATTATTCTATGAAAGTAATTCATGGTCATATACTAAACTTTGAAAAGTTCAAATGATTTCTAAAGATGGATTGAAGGAAATTCTATGAGATTGAGATGTGAAATTAATTTTTTCTTTGGTGAAATAATTAATACTTGTCACCAAAATGAAATTTCTAATCCAAAATTTGAATTATTTTTTATTTTGCATATAATCATAAACATAAAATTTTACATTATTAATAAAATACTATGTCGTGGTTTAATAAAGACAAAAAAGATGAAGAAAATCAGTTGAATAATGTTGATACTGTAAAAGAAGTATCAAAAAAAAGAAAACTATTAACTACATGAGTTTTTGATCGTAAATGAGAAGACAAAATATCTGAACAAAAATTCTTTAGTACAATATGAATTATTTTAGCTCGGTGATTATGATTAACTGCATTTTTAGCATATCTTGCCAATCAACTTTGATATCAACCTACTATAATTGGTTTGATTATCTGATTTGCTGTTTCTATACTTTGAATATTTATTGCAGTCAAAAGCGACAATCCTGTTGTTTCATTCATTTGATACAATTTAGTAATTATACCTTTATGATTTGAACTTGGTCCTATTCTTGATGTTTATAGTCCAGAAGTTATTCAAAAAGCAATGTGAATGACTGCATTAATAGCTATCATTATGTGATTATTATGAGCAACTCATCCAGATTTTTTTAAAAAATTAGGAACGATTTTGTTTATTTCTCTATTGGTGTTAATTGTACTTTGCATAGTACAATTATTCATACCGTGACTAGATTTTTGGTGGATTGATTATATTTCTGCATGAGTATTTACTCTATACATATGATATGATATGTATCGTGCGACTGCTTTGCCAAAAACATATGATAATGCAATTGATCTATGTGTAGATTTTTATCTGGATATTATAAACTTATTCCTTGATTTGTTAGAAATATTCTGAAAAAGAAGGTAATTTACTCTTAGTAATGAAATATTAAAACTGATCTTATTATAATCTCTTGTTTTTCTTTTAATTTACAAAAAGATTCATATATAAATTTTGTATATTTATTTTATGCGTTACTATTTTTTGAGAGCCTCTAAAACAATAAAAACAATCTGAATTCTAATACTAAGCATTATTTTAATTATATGTTTAATTTTCTGATTAAAATGAAACAAAAAATCTGAACGGAATTTTGCGATAATCCCCCATTTCATGCTAGATAATGAAAAGGTGAATCAGTTTTATAATTTTTTAAAAAATGAATATTACAACTGATGAGAACCGGAAAAGATAGTTCTAATCTCTCCAAATCACTTTCACTCAGACACGAAAGAAATTCAAACTATATGCAAATCTGCTAATGTGAATTACAAATCCACGAATATAAGTTTAAACTCCGAACTACATAATCTATGAGTTAATTGTGATAAAAATTGAGAAATATTTGATACATGGTGAGATATTCAAAAGACGAATGAACATGGAATTTGAGAGCATTTTCAATGGATAAATAAATATTTTTCTGATAGTGAAGTTTTACCGGTTATTTCTCCATGTTTTCAGTTCTCTGTTGCGGAAGATATTTTACCAAAATTGGAGAATTTGAACTGAGATATTTTGGTTATCGCTTCGGTAGATTTTGCTCATTATCAAAATGAACAACTAACATTGCAACACGACCAAAAATCCATAGAAACATTAAAAAGCATGACATTAAGTCAATCAGAATTTATAGATTGAATTGATGCCGACTGCCCTGTTTGCCTGTATTTATTACAGAATTTAGCAAACAAAAACTGAAAAAACGCTGAATTACGATACCGCGATAGTTCCTCAACAATTCTGAATCAAGATATGTGAGAAGAAAATACATCCAGAGTTTTTATGTGGTATAAGTAAAACTCATGCCAAAAAAATCAGGCCTTAAAACTTCAAAAGTTCGCTGAAAAAAAACACGTTCTGAACACTGATGTAAAAGGAATAGTCTGATTTTTTGTTCTTTTGTGCTGTTAATTTGTGCTATTTTTGTACGATTTATTCAGATTTTTGCTGAATGAATGACGAGCTTATTTTTAACTTATACAAAAATTCAGCAACAGTCCCAAAAACACGAATTATCTTGCCAAGAAAGTGAAGAAATAATTTATACGTGAAGTTCTTTAAAAAATATTCAGCTTTCTTTTTATTCTACTCCTAGTTATATCGTTGCTTGATGAGATGTGATGCTAAGTAGATATATTTGAACCTTGGGAAAAAGAGAATGATATGATCGCATTTTCAGAGAATGAAATTACAATCCACTAAATGAATTTGAAAACTGTAAATCTGATAACTGTCTGCTTTTCTTGAATTTAGAAAGTCTGTTCTCTGAACCTGATAACGATATTCCATATTGATGATTTGATTTTCGCTCTAATCCAAGAAATATCGAAACATTACTCCAATATCGCCAGGATAAACCTTTAGTATTAGCTCTGACTAATAATCATTTTGCTAATTGATGATATCAATGATTAACGATTACTAAAGATTTACTGGATAAACATGATATCGGTTACGTTTGAGCCGGATTAACTCAGGAAGAAAGTAGAGAGATTTTCATATGGAATAATAATGATATAAAATTCTGTCTTGGAGCTTATTCCTATGATGGAAAATCTGCTAGAATTCGTGGTGGATTAGTTTATTGGAATGGGATAAATGAAGAAGAAATAAAATCTGATTTACAGAAAATGAAAGGTATGAAATGTGATGTAAAAATTATTTCACTTCATCGATGAACAGAATATCGTTTTTCACCGAATAATTGGCAAAGAGATTTGGCACATAGCTTGATAGATTCATGAGCTGATTTAATTTTGTGAGGTCATTCACATATTCCATGAGAATTTGAGATATATAATGGGAAATATATTTTCTACTCGCTAGGAAATTTTCTATTTGATCAATCGTGGTGAAAACGTGAGAATTGAGGATGATATGGATATTTTTATGATGCAGACTTAAAAAGGAATAACGTTCCAACTTATATTTCTATGCTAATTTGATTAAAATTTGAGAGAAATCTGATGAGATGAATTGATATAAAATTAGACCAAATCGAGTTCAGTTCTACAACTGATGGATTATTTTCTATCGTATGAGAAAAAACGAGAAACAATTTGTTGGAAATAATCAACTTGACAAATCAAAATTTCTAATCTTTTTAAAAATTGAAATTTGTAGTTTTCAACTGAGATTTTGTAGGTTTTCATAAAATTAAAATACAGACTAAAATCTCTGTATTTTTTTGACAAAAAGAACGTTTTCGTATATAATTGACTGAAGGGATTTTTATTCTTGCAAAAACAAAAACATGTGATTTAACGTTTCAGAATATCAAAATCAAGTAATCAAACA
>CAMJDC010000048.1 GCA_946404285.1 uncultured bacterium
TTTATAGTAAACATTTACCTTATGCAATAGCGTTAAAATTGAATTGGAAAATTATTGATGAATTATCTTAATTACGATGATTATTTAGATTGATAAAAATTTTTTTCTTAATCAGAGAAGCCGTGGGAAACCCCACGGCTTATTCTATTAGGACAGTATTGTCTCAAGACCGCCATATTATCATAATAATGTAAGATAAGATGACGGTAAAAGCCCCAGTAAAGAGCATTTTTTCAACTCGTTCGCAGCTTGTCTTTTCTTTAAAAAGGCTGACGAAATAACCTCCCATTGCTCCTATGCAGAACCATAGGAGCATGTCATTTGGTGTAATCATATTTTTTGTGTTTTGGTTTATACTCATACTTATACATGTAATATATATTTATATATAAATGTCAATAGAAAATACATATAAAACTTGTTTACAAAGAAACAAAATATTTTGCAAATGATAAAAGGATTCATAAAATGGAATTCGAACAGTTTAGTAATTTTATCAAATTTAGTAAAAATATGATTCAAAAATTAATGAATGAATTTGCAGAGCTTATCGCTCCCAATCTTTGAGTTTCTGTGGATGAAATAGTTTCAGATGTAGTTATAGCTCCTGATAATGTGAAATGAGATTTTGCATTTCCATGTTTTAAGCGAGCTAAAACTTTATGAAAAAATCCTGCTCAAATAAGTAGTGAAATTGTGAGTAAAATTCAGCCTTCTGATTCTTTTTCAGAAATAATTTCAGTTTGACCATACGTGAATGCTATTCTAAATTCTGAAAATTTTGCAAAAAACGTAATCGAAAAAATAGAAAAAGAAAAAGCTAATTTTTGAAGAGGAGAGTCTACATGAAAACAATTTGTTTTAGAATGATGGCAACCAAATACTCATAAAACAATTCATATCTGACATATTAGAAATGCTTTGGTAAGTGAATCGAATTCTAGAATTTTGAGATACGCGTGAAATGAAGTTGTAAAATGTTCTTACCCATGAGATATCGGAGCACATGTAGCTAAATGGCTTTGGTATTACACAAAGTTTTATCAATGAGAGATGCCAAAAGAAAATTTTTCGAAGTGGGTCGGAATTCTGTATACAGAAGCTACTAGAAAAGTAGATGAGAATCCTGATGTATATAAGCCAGAAATAGCAGATTTGCAGAAGAAATTAGAAGATTGAGATCCAGAGTTAGTTAAAATCTGGAAAGAAACAAGAGAACTATGTTTGCAGGATATGAAGAAAATTTTTGCAGAACTTTGAAGTGGAGAAATAGATAAATGGTATTATGAAAGTGAGGTAGAAAAACCTTGAATTGAGCTAGTTCGTAAATTACAGGCAGAATGAAAAGCTGTAATTTCTGAATGAGCATTGGCTATTAATTTGGAAGAATATGGTTTATGACGATTTTTACTCCTCAAATCAAATTGAGCTTGTCTATATTCAACCAAAGATATTTGATTAGCGTTTAGGAAACAAGCTGATTATCCAAACTACTATAAATCTCTTTACATAGTTGGATCAGAGCAAGAACACCATTTTGCTCAACTTATCAAGACATTGGAGATAATGTGAATTGAACATAACAAATTGCAGTATATTGCTCATGGATTAGTAGATTTGAAAGAGTGAAAAATGTCTTCACGTGCTGGTAATGTAATTCTTTATGAGGATTTTCGTGATTTATTATTAGAAAAAGCTGAATCAATGGTTGCAGATAGGGATATCCCAGAAGATGAGAAAAAAGAAACTGCGAGAAAAATCGCTTTTTGAGCAATGAAATTTGGAATGCTTTTGCAGGATAGTGAGAAAAAAATTATCTTTGATTTACAGACTGCACTTTCTTTTGAATGAGAAACTGGACCATATCTTCAATATACAACTGCCAGGATGTCTTCTATTCTTAGAAAAAATACTTTAGATACTAGTTGAAATATTGATTACAGTTTACTAAATACAGATGAGGAAAAAGCTTTATTATTAAAGCTAGCTTCATTTGAAGAAGAAGTTCAAAAAGCAGCAAATGAATACAAACCAAACTATGTTGCAAGACGATGCTTGGATGTAGCTCAGCTTTTCAATTCATATTATCATAATCATAAAATCATCGACGAATCGAATGTAGAACTTAGTAAAGCTCGTTTACATTTGCTTCAGTCAATTCTTCAAGTAATGAAAAATGCGTTAAATTTATTGTGAATAGATGCAGTAGAAAGTATGTAATTATTCTCAGGATTTAGCCCTATAATCTGAACTATTGTGAGTTTTTGCTCATAATCAATCTCTAATTTCTATTCAACATTCTTTGCAGACTTGAACCTCAGGGATATTTCAAGCGAAACGATCTCACCCCTTTCAGAAAATAATCTTTGTATCATCTCAGTATTTTTCTCTGATATTTTTACTAATTTCTCTAATACTTTCACATACTGAACCATCTTTATCTACAGAAAGGAAAACTTGATCAACAACTCTAAGAGAACTTACGACTTTCATTCTAAAGTTTTCATCCTGAAAAACGGTATCTTTCCCTGTTTTCAATTTTGCCTGTAAATCACTGTTTACGATTACCCAAAGTTCATCTCATAATTCTTTACAAAGTTCTAGGCATTCAATGTGTCATGGATGAATTGGATTGAAATATCCAGACGTGATTACGATGGTTTTCATGGGAGCTTTTGATATAGAATAAAAAGATTATTTCATTCTCACAGTAAAAGATAGTTAAAACTTATCAGAAATTATACTAAAAGCAAGTCAAAAAAAACTCCCCACCGAAAAACGACAGGGAGCGTTTCAATAAACAAATTTAATCAGTTCTACATAAACCAATATATAATATATAAACAATACAAACAAAAAATCAACATTAAAAAATCTGACTTTTATTTTTTTATCATATTGATAATATACTTAGTACATATTTAAATAAAGAATAGAAATGATTTGAAATATTATTACCATCTATCTGTTATTAATAAATATAATAACGTTTGTTATTCGATGAATAGATAAACGGAAATCTATTAAACATAAGCGAAGGATTAGTGAAAAACAACTGCTTATCTTTTCTGCTATGTGATGATTTATTGGAGCTATAATTTGAATGACAGTTTGGCATCACAAGACTATTAAATGAAAATTTTTGTGGAAATTTTGGCTAATCGTTTTTGCGTGGATGGTTGTTCTAAGTTTGATTTATTACTTTCTCCATCGATAAAAAAGAGGCAAGAACCTCTCTTATTTATTCTGTATTTATTAAATCTATTCCTCAGAAACAATATCTTCTATTTCCTGATTCTCATCATCAGGTGTTTCTTCATCAACTGCTTCTTCATCGCTAACTGTACTTTCATTATCAATATTTTCATTTTCTATTTCATTTAAGTCTTCCTCCAATTCTCAGTCGTTAACTTCATCATTTTTTATTTCGTTTCGTTCGGATGAAATCAAATTGATTCAATCCATAAATGTATCTAAAGCTTGTTCCAGCTCTTCATCTTTTTGGACATCTCAAGTTTTTACTTCACCATCACTTAATAACCAATCTTCATCTGGGACATGAAAACATCAGACTAAACTTAAACAAGCCAAGCACAAACAGAAAAGCCAGATTTTTTTTCAAAGATTTCTTTTCATTTACCAGCAAAGCGATTAAAAATAAGCCCTACTTAAGACTAAGCAGGGCGGTATTTCAAAGTTTTAATTATGCATCAATTACATCATTCTTAGATTTAGTCTTGATAGTTACAACTTGTTTTCCATTGTAGTAACCACAAACTGGACAAACCCTATGAGCAAGCATGTTAGCTCCGCATTGAGGACATTTTGTAGTTTGATATTTATTAGTCAACTTCTTTAAGTTGATTGTCTTCCAAGTAGAGTGTCTTCTATGTTTTCTCGCTTGAGAGATCTTATTTCTTGGACCGATATTCATGACAGTAAGAAATTAATAAGATAAAACATAAATATTATTCAGCTTTTTCTTCTTTTTTAGCTGTAGTTTTTTTAGCTGCTGGTTTTTTCTCAGCTGTAGTTTTTTTAGGAGCAGCTGCTTTCTTAGCAGGAGCTTTCTTTTCTGCTTTTGGAGCTTCCTCTTTTGATTCTACTTTTTCTTCCTTTTTAGCTTCAGCTTTAGGAGCTGTTTTCTTAGCAGGAGCTTTTTTCTCAGCTTTTACATCAGCTTCAGAAGCTACATAAACAACAGTTTTAAGATAAGTTCTTCCATCAAATCTTTTAAAGTTCTTTTGCTTGAACATAACTATTCCATCAGTTGCAGCATGAATAGAGAAATCTGAAGCTAAGTATGTATTAGCTCCGCATTCATATTTAGAACCATTTTGTCTAACGATAATATTTCATGCAACAGCTTTTTGTCCTCCAAAGAGTTTAATTCCACGATATTTTGGTTGTGAATCCCTAAGGTTTTTAGCCGCACCGGCTGCCTTTTTGTGTGCCATATTTCTGGATAAATAAAAATAAAGATAAGGTCTGAATTTCATCTTTAGTTTGGTTGACAGCCCAAAGAAAAGCTAATTCCGACAAAGGTTTTCCCAACCGCCAAGTTCGCGGAAAGTACTAACATAGTTTATAATAAATTTGACACGATTTTCAAGTTGAAAATTGTAAAACTATTTTTGAAAAAGTATCTATTAAGGTTGATTACAAAAATATCCCATTCTAAAAATACGGATACTGCGTACAGCCCGTATTTTTTATTGTTATCAATCCGATAATAGTATTTTTATGATACCTACAACCAACAATGCACATATGCATAATGCTATAGGTATCCATAGCGGTGAAGTAACCCACCACCAGGACCAATCAATCACCCCAGTCAATTTAAAGACCAGGAAAATCACAAATATGGTTGAGCATGATATGCTACAACCAGTTTTTTCTTCGTTTTCCATACTCTATATTTTTTCATTTATTTTGTTTTCGATATATTATACACATATTTAACCAAAATGTCAAGAGAATCATACAGCAAAATAAAAGACTCAATTACTGAGCCTTTTATCTAATAAATTATAATTAAATATCCAAGTTTTTAATATTCTTAGCATGAGTAAGGATGAAATGCTTTCTACTAGGACTTTTATAGCTTTTATTTATTCCATACTCAATCAAATTAGAGCCATCATAAATAAGCATGCTCATATTCAACCACAAATTTTTAACCATTGAGGTGATTCTTTTCTAAAACATACTATGATTGCCATAATTTGTCCAGCCCAAATAATTAATCAAAGTATTGTCATTAATGTGTCTTCCATGTTAAAATTTTAAAAGATAAATATCAACACTTAAATTATACACATAAAATAAAAAAAATCAAATTTTAGAGAACTTTTTAAAAAACTCGGGATTTTTCCCGAGCCTTTTAATAAATATATAATTAAATATCCAAATTTTTAATATTCTTTGCATGAGTAAGAATGAAATGCTTTCTACTAGGTACATCTTCACCCATAAGGATTCTGAACAGTCTATCAGCCTCTTGTGCATCAGTAATTGTAATCTTATTTAACCTTCTGAATTCAGGATTCATTGTAGTATCCCAAAGCTGTTCTGCATTCATTTCTCCAAGACCTTTATATCTCTGAATTTCTACATTATCATCAGGTTTAAACCCAAACATTTGAGGAGTGTCAGATTCATCATATGAATATACCTCTTTACTTCATTTACTGAATTTATAGATAGGAGGACATGCTGCATAAACGTGTCATTCTTCAATTAATTCTCTCATAAATCTAAAGAAGAATGTGAGTAGGAGAGTTCTAATGTGTGCCCCATCCACATCGGCATCGGTCATGATTATAATCTTGTCATATCTGAGTGATTCAGAATTATAATTATCTTTTACTCACGTACCGATAGCTGTAATCAAATCTTTGATAGCCTGACTAGCAGTAATTTTTTGGATAGAAGCCTGTTCAGTATTCAAAATTTTTCCTCTAAGTGGCAAGATCGCCTGGAATTTACTATCTCTACCTTGCTTAGCAGAACCTCCAGCAGAATCTCCCTCCACTATATATAACTCAGTTCATTTATTTCATCTCTTACTACAATCAGCTAATTTTCAAGGCAATATTCATCCACTCAAAACGTTCTTTCTAAGTACAGTTTCTTTAGCAAATTTTGCAGCTAATCTAGCTCTAGCAGCCAAATCAATCTTTTCAAAAATCTTATCAAATTCTTCTGGATGATCTACGAATACTTGCTGCAAATAATCGTAAGTAATTTTTTCTACTTCATTTCTAACATAAGCATTTCATAGTCTTCATTTAGTCTGTCATTCAAATTGTGGTTCAGGAATCTTTACTGTAACGATTCCATATAATCAATCAGTAATATCGCTGTACTGGAATTCTCAGATTTTTTTATCTATTTTTTCTTTCTCCTTTCAGATTTCGTTGATAATTCTAAGTAATGCAGACTTGAATCAAAGAATATGACTTCATCCATCACGAGTAGGAATATTATTTACGAAACTTAATGTGTGATCATTACTTGTAGCCACAAATTGGAATGAAATTTCAGCTAAACAATCTTTTCATTCAGCTTTGAAATAATGAGGAGAGGATAGTCTTTGCTGTTCTCAAACTAAATTATTTAACCAAGTCTTGATTCCTCATTCATAGTAATATCTAGATTTAGTTCATGTTTTTCTATCAATGAAAGTGAATGTTACACCAGGCGTCAAATAAGCAGCCTGCTTCATTCTCTGTACTTCATATCATTCAATGAATTCAGTAGTATCGAAAATTGTTGGATCAGGTAAGAATGTTACACTAGTTCCATGCTTATCAGTTTCTCAGATTTCTTCAATAGGTCATTGAGGGATTCCTCTCTCGAATCTCATATGATAAACTTTTCAGTTCTTGTTTACAGTTACTTCAAGCCAAGTAGATAGAGCGTTTACAACGCTGGCTCCCACTCAGTGTAATCATCCTGAAACTTTATAAACAGATTTATCAAATTTTCCTCATGCATGCAAAACAGTATAAACAGTTTCCAAAGCTGATTTTCCAGTCTTTGGGTGAATATCTACAGGAATTCATCTTCAGTTATCATGTACAGTTACACTTCAGTCTTCATTCATAATCGTAGTAATATGCGTACAGAATCCAGCCAAAGCTTCATCCACTGCATTATCCACAATTTCCTGAATCATATGATGCAAACCTCTCTGATCAGTAGTTCCAATATACATTCAAGGTCTCTGTCTAACTGGCTCTAATCATTCCAATACTTTAATATGAGAGGCATCGTACTGTTTGTCATTAGTAAT
>CAMJDC010000049.1 GCA_946404285.1 uncultured bacterium
TCGTACAGAATTTTCCATCAGGTTTGAGATATTTATCATAAACTCGTAAAGTCTGTTCTAAAAGTCCGATTGATCTAATTGCATCAGTTTCCTTATCCCCTATTGTATTTGGAGCCATATCAGATTGAATAAAATCCACCTGTTTAATTCCATTTTCAGCGAAAATTGCATTCACTTTATCCTGCTGTGTAATATCCTGAACATAAGTATGCATTCACGGTAATTGCATATTCACTTTTTTCAAATCAAAACCAAAAACCTGATAATCTTTCACGTGCATTTTTTGGAGTAATGAAATCGTGTATTGCATTCGGCTTCCTGGCGCACAACCAATATCTACTACAGTTTTTGTATTTTTATCAATTAAATGAAATTTATTCTGAATTTCTTCCAGTTTGAATGCACTTCTAGCTTTGTATCACTCTTTCTTGGCTTTCTTGAAATAGAAATCGTATGGATTGTATGTCATTGATATGTTTGTAGAATAAATATTTGTTCTCCCTTTATTGGGGACTGATTTCCCCTTTCACTAAACACTATTTGTGCCCCTTTACTGAAAGGGGCTGTCCGAAGGACTGGGGATTTCTACACTTCTCGAATAAAAATCCTCCACCGCAAGCGGTCCCCCTCCTTTCAAAAAGGAGGACAATATCTAAAGTATTATAAATAAAAAATATATTCTTTACAAGAAGAAATTACAAAAAAGAGTAGCTAGAAGTCTAACTACCCTTCATTGGTTGATTTCCAGTTAAATATTATCTGGAATAAATGAGTTCATTTCACCGTTTTCGTCGCTACTTGTAACTACGAGCATGATGGGAACCTTCCTATCGCTCTCGAATGTTTCACGACAGGCCTGCCAAAGATCATCAGGATCTAAAATCCTGTTTTCACTTTCGAAGAAGAGCTCAACGTGATTACGAAGGAAATAGTTGAACTTCTGCTCCAAAACAAATGGCTTGAACTTCTTGCGATAGAATTCCACAAAATTAAACTCAACAATCTGATTTCGAAGAATGAACAGCTTGAAATTTGAGAACTCCAGACTATCAGTAGCCGTTGTTTTCTTTGTGATATTAATGAAATCCAATCCTTTTCTCTCGAGAACTGTAATAATAGTCCCCACTTTTCTTTTCTTAGCACCGTTTAGTGCAATAATAACATGGTAAAGCATACAATTTAGGATTTTAGTTTGACATTATGTTTTGCAATTAAGAGAATATATTTTTTATACAAAAAGTCAATTTTTAAAAATCTGAAATAAAAAAAGCTTTCCTTGATTTTGTAGTCAAGAATAGTATTTTAGATTCAGAATTTTATATATTTTTTAGATTGAAAAATATGGATTACATTATCACGATTTGACTAGAAATTCACCTAAAATTAAATTCAAATGCAAAGATATACTGTAAATGTAAGAATGAACAGGATTTTTCTGCAAAACCAAATACTCACGTTTGTCCAGTTTGTACATGACAACCTGGAGCCCTACCACTTCTGAACCAAGAAGTAGTTACGAAGGCTATCCATTTTGCAAAGGCTTTGAATTCAAAGTTAAGTAAAAAAAGTTCATTTGATAGAAAAAACTATTTCTATCCTGATTTGCCAATGGGATTTCAAATTACACAGTTCTACCACCCAATCATAACTGAATGAAAAGTTTCTTTTTTCTTGAATAATTATGAAAGTCAAAAAACTGTTACAATTCACGAAGCTCATTTGGAATGTGATGCCGCCAAAATGATACATGAAAACTGAAAAAGTCTGGTAGATTTTAATCGTGCGTGAACTCCACTACTAGAAATAGTTACTAATCCAGATTTTTCTAGTGCTGATGAAGCCGTAGAATTTGCGAAAGAGATTCAGCGTCTGGCCAAATGGAACGATTTATGAGATGCCGACTTGGAAAAATGACAGATGCGTGTAGATGTAAATATTTCTATTCGTAAAAATGAAAGCGACCCTCTTGGGACTAGAGTGGAATTAAAGAATATCAATACTTTTTCTGCAATAAAAAGAGCCATAGAATCAGAAAGTCAACGTCAGTGGGATTTAATTTCTAAATGAGAATCTGTAGCACAGGAAACTCGTCGTCGAGCTGATGATGAAAATACTTCATACATGATGAGAAGCAAGGAAGATGCTGTAGATTACCGTTATTTTCCTGAACCTGATATGCCAGCTTTGGAGTTGTCTGAAGATGATTTAAAAGAATTTGATACTGTCGAAATTGACCGTCCTTTTGATTATATCACTAAGTGTAAAGAATTCTGATTCAATAAAGAATATATCAACGCTCTTCTCTTAGACAAATCGATATTTGATTTTTTCTTCTGAACGGTCAATGAATGATTTGAACCAAAAACTGTCGCAAAATGGATGGTTTGACCAATGAAACGAGCGCTAGATTTCGTGCAATGAGATGAAATAACTTTATTGAAATCTGTTTCTGATGAAGCTAAAAAACAGTGAGTAGATGCTGAAAAACTATTTGCAGATAGAACAGCATTCTTGAAATCTTGCTGAAATTTGGAGTGATTCTTGGATAAGTTTCAGCCTTTATTCAAGGAATTTTTACAAGTAGAGAAAGAGAAAAAGCTGGTTGATAATCAGTTAAAAATAGTATTTGATGTAGTTTTACAGTCTGGTAAATCTATAAACGAAGTAATCAAAGAGAAATGATTTGACGCTCCTGCTATGGATGATAGCCAATTAGCTGGAATTGTAAGTGAAGTTTTGGCTGCCAATCCTGCGATAGTTGAGCAATTCAAATGATGAAAAGAAAGTGTAATCTGATTTTTCGTTGGACAAGTTATGAAAAAAACCCAAGGGAAAGCTAACCCTCAGGCTGTTAATGCTGAATTAATGAAACAATTAAAATGATAAACACTTTTTATCCGTTAATAAATAATCATATGCTTATAAAATGATGAAAATCTTTGAAACAAATAGATTTTAAAAATGAAAAAGAGCTTCAAAGTTTTTTCGAAAACAACTTAGATATAATTTTGTGATATGATTTTATAGCGACAGAATTTTCAGTTTGAGATTTTAGAATGGATTCTTTAGCTTTTGACAACGAAACAAAATCTTTTAGAATTATTGAGTATAAAAACATAAAGAATCATAGCCTTATAGACCAATGATTTACTTATCTAAACCTATTACTCGACAACAAAGCTGATTTCGTGTTAAAATACAATGAAATGAAAGATTCTAAACTAAAAAAAGATGATGTAGATCGATCACAATCAAGGATTATTTTTGTTTCCCCAATATTTTCACAATATCAATTATGAGCAATAAACAAAGCTTTACCTTTGGAATTAATAAAAGTTAGCAAATATGAATGAGATATTATAGAGATAGAATCTATAACTTCACTCCATAATACAAAAATAAATGAAATTATTAATAACGAATCTTATAAAAAAGTAAGTAAAGAAATCGTAGTTTATACAGAAGAAAATCTATTAAAAAAATGCGATGAAAACATTTTAGATTTATACTCAGAACTTAGAAATAGGATATTATCATCTCGGAATTTAGATGTTGTGCCACAAAAACATTATGTTGCATTTAAAACGAAGAACAAAAATGTTGTAGACTTTGAATTTTTTAAACAAAAATTAAATTTAACTATTAATATAAAATTTGGCGAACTGGAAGATCCTTGGAATCTTTGCTTAGATTATTCTAATAAATGACACCATTGAAATTGAGACTATATATTTGAAATAAAAGATGATTCCAATATCAATAAAGCTTTATTTTATATTGAGCAAGCGTATAAAAAGAAATAAATGCAATTATTCCATATTTATGCAGAGAAAATAAGAATTGGAAGTACAATAAAAGTTTTCATATTAAAAAATGGAGTCATGAGGTCACGACTCCGTTTTTTCTATGCAGAAGAAATATTTTTTCTTCAGAACGAGTAAATTTCAGGCGACTTAACGAAGGAGAACTCTGAATATTTTTCTCTTTCTTTCCAAATAGAGAGAACTACAGACTCAGGTTTAGCTCTTATGAGCTCTTTCACCAGGTTCTTACACTTGGTTACTCCCTCTCTGTCAGATTCTGCGAATACGATATACACGCAGAGAAGTCTGGAAATGATTGGAGACATAAAAGAGGCTTTATCTCTAACTACCTCCTGTGACTCTGAAAAAAGGCTTAACAACTCCGAAACACTCTGTTCAAGCTCTTCATTAAATTCTTGGAATGATAAACGGAAAGAGAACATAATGTCTTTGCTCTTCATCTTAAGTCTGAGCTCAGTAACGGAAGAATAATCTCCCAGGAGGCGAAACAGAACTCCTCTGAAGATTGTCATTCTTGTTTCATTGTCTACTTTTTCCATCTCTGAGAGAAGATCTTCAATAAGGTTGTAAAACCTTTTCTCTCTTAATCTTAAGAGATTATTCAGCTCTTCTGGTTGAACCAGTCTTGTTTCTTTGTTTTTTTTTCTTTTCATTTTTTATTGATTTTAAGTTTTACTTTTATTTCTCACTATCTATATTTTATATATTTGACAATATAATTTCAAGATTAAATTAAAAATGTCTAATGTAATCTTTTTATCTATCATTACTAAAATTGTATGCAATTGTTCTGTATTGATACAGATAGAATAAAAATCGGAGGGATAATAAAATTTTTCATATAAAAAAATGGAGCCGTAAGTTCACGACTCCGTTTTTTCTGTTAAGTGTTCAGAACGAGTATCTTTCTAGCAATTCGCACTCGTTGAGTGGAAGCTTTGAATTCTTCTCTCTCCGTTTTAGAATAGTGAGAGTCACTGCTTCCGGAGTAGATCTGTGCCAATTCTTTGACAAAAGCTTCCCCATCTCCTTGCACTTTATTTGACCTGTTCGGTCGGAGGTTCCTAATCCTGCATAGATGCAAATGAATTTGAAGAGTACTCTTTTGAAGAGATTTTCTTTGTCCTTGACTAAATCTCGGGAAGATATGAACAAGCTCAGCATCTCCAAGATTTCTTCATTCAAAGTTTCATTTCTTGAAATCGCTACGGTCTCTTGGGAAAAGTATAAGATAATCTCTTTACTCTTCTCTTTCGCCGTTTCATTTGCAAAGCATGAATACATTCCTAGGAATGTATTCAAAGCCGTTCTTATCATCTGTTTTCTGCCTTTTTTATCACACTTTTCCATTTCTGACAAGAGAGTATTGATAACTTTCTCTAGTCTTTTCATGATAATCATATGCATATCTGCAGATACATCGCTCTTTGAGTTACAAAAATTGCGATAAAATGTGGCATCATTGATAGTTTCCATACTGTTTCTCAGTACAGAAAGGGAGATCTTTCCTTCCAAAAATAACTTGTAGCTCTTGCTAAAAGTTTTTGATAATTTTTTCTTTTTCATTTTGTTAGTATTTGGGGTTATTTTTTTGTATATTAGCTTATTGTACATATATTGCATTAAAAATTCAAGATTAATCTTGAAAAATCCACAAATAATTAATATATTGTTATTGTTTTAAGTAAATTTACTCTTATGCAATTATTCTATATCGATTCAGATAAAATCCACATAAAGTGAAAGAATCTTGAGATTTTTCCCGTCCCTGAACTAATTTCTCAACTTCGTAAAGTTCTTCGCATTAAGAAGTGAGATAAAATCTGTATGCAATATTCAAGTAAAGAATGAACAACTAGGCATGAGCTTTCTATCCAAGATTGGACTGATAAAGAATTATTTGGTGAAATAATTTCTAGTCAAATTTTTTCTTTTTCTGGAAAGAGTGTTTCAATGTTAATTGCTATGCCAAACAAACGAGAAAAAGCTGAATTAATTGTGCAGAAATTAACTGAAATTTGAGTTCAGAATATCTGCTTTTGGGTAAGTGAACATAGTATCATTCGCCAATGGAATGAAAAAAAATCTGATCGTTTAGATAAAATTTCTCGTGAGGCCGTAGAACAATCACGATGAATTCAACTTCCTGAAATTAAGTTTTTGAAATCAGAGAAAGAATTGAAGGATTTTGTGGATTGAAAAAATGTAATTATTGCAAATATGGATTGAGTTCCATATTGAGAAATGAATAAAATTGAAAGTAATAATATATGTGGAGTTATTTGACCTGAAGGATGATTCTCTGAAAAAGATTTGAAATTATTTGATTGAGCTAAAATTATAGATTTGTGAGAAAATGTGCTGAGAATGGAGACTGCGAGCATAGTTTTGTGATGGCTTTTGAAAAATATAAAATAATAAAATTTTTAGGTGTTTATGCAGATTTTTTTATAGATACAAATTGAATTTTTACTTGAAAAAGAGTCTGATTTTTTTATTCTTTTTATGTTGGTTAAATTGTTTTTTATGTGTAAATTAAATATGAAAGATTTCTTGTTTAAAGGAGAATATTTATTGAGGTTAGATTTGGTTAAAGAAGCTTTTTGAGCTGCGAATAAAAAAGTGATAACAACTCAAATTGTTTTGTTTATTATAGAAATATTAGTTTGAGTATGGGCGTTCTTTGATAATGAATTAATACTTGGAACTGTTTGAATTATGTTATGACTTTTTATTTCGGTATTGTTGCGCCAAACAATTAATGCACCAAAAACCCAAATTAAAATTGTAAAATTAAAATATCATAAAGATGAAGTATTGTCGGAAATAACCTTTACTAATAATGCCATTATTGTATATGATACAGAATCTGGTTGAACATATCAATTCTATTATAATCAGTTGTTGAAATGTTTTGAAACGGAGAATTTATATGTAATAGTAGTATGATTACCAAATACTGTATTATATGTTAACAAAGATTCAATTAAATGATGAAGTAAAGATGAATTAATTAAATTCATTGAATGAAAAATTGAAGAGAATTTGAAAACTAAAAAGAAAAAATAATAAATATTTTTATTCTTAAATAAAATTTCATGACAGATTTGGATTCAAATGTTGGAATTACTAATGACAAACAGTACGATGCCTCTCATATTAAAGTATTGGAATGATTAG
>CAMJDC010000050.1 GCA_946404285.1 uncultured bacterium
GCTCAGAATGTGGATTAACTACTGACGAATGGAATGAAAAGATTGACCATTTGAGGAAATATAGCCTATATCCTTTAATGGTAGAGGAGGTTGAAGATATAATGAGCTAGTGTCATTCTGAACGTAGTGAAGAATCTTAGGTATAAGTATATCACAAAAGATTCTTCGGCTAAAGCCTCAGAATGACATACATTTAACCATTATTTATAATCACAAATGAGAACTAACTTACAATCCATACAACGATGTCCTTGATGCTGAAATTTTTTAATTCATTTAGCTATTAAGCAAGCATTGGAAGCTTTATGAATTGAGAAAGAAAACGTAGTCTTCGTAACTGGAATCGGATGTGGAAGTAAAATGAATCAATATATGGATTGCTATTGAGCTGAAACCTTACATGGGAGATGAATACCATTTGCAACTGGAGTAAAGTTTGCAAATCCTAAATTGACTGTGATTTCACTTTCTGGAGATGGAGATACTTACGGAATCGGATTATGACACCTACTTCATGCAGCTAGAAATAATATAAATATCTTACATATCACTTGTGATAATGAGAATTATGCTTTAACTACTGGTCAAGCCTCTCCTACCACTCCATTAAATGCAAAGACTAATTCTACACCGCAGTGAAATCAGACTAAACCTTTTGACCCAGTAAAATTACTAGAAAGTGCAGGTTGTGGGTTCGTAAAAAGAGTGGATGGGAAAGATTTGAACTGAATGAAAGAAACTATCAAAGAAGCTATTCAATATGAATGATTCGCTCATATTAACGTAAATCAGCCTTGTCCAAGTTGGAGAAGATGGTAAAAAATTTATATCCTATATTAGCAATATGGATAAATTTTTAGTCAGAAAAGCTACTATTGATGATGCATATTGAATTGCATCAGTAAATGCGAACACACGACATACAACATATAAATGACTGATGCCGCAAAAAGTACTAGAGACTAGATTAGGTACAATACCTGAAAAAGCAGAGAAAATAAAAAATAGTATCCAAAAAAACGACAGATTTTTAGTCGCAGTTAATCTAGAAAATAATGAAGTAATTTGAATGTTGTCCTACGGTCCATCTAGGGATGAAAATTATCCCAATGATTGAGAAATTTATGCATTTTATGTGCTGAAAGAATATCAAAAACTCGGTGTAGGTAAAAGTTTATTTTTAGCATGAATTCAAGAATTACTAAATCTTTGATATAATAATATGATACTTAATGTGTTAGATTGAAATAATGCAATCTGATTTTATCAAAAGTTTGGATGAGTCGTTGTATGAGAAAAATATGAACCCTGTGGAAAAATAATGATAAAAGAAAATGTGTTGCATTTTAATAATATAGAAAACATTAAAAATTAACGCCTGTTATATTTATATGTAATCCTTTATTTTCACAAAATTCCTTGATTTTTATATAATTTATCATACACTGACTAACAATGTGGTTCTCGCATATTTTATATTTTTTATACACAAATGAAAAAATCTATTTTCTTATTATGATTATTGACAGTAACTATCTGTCTAACTGCATGCTGAAACAAAAAGGATTTTAATATGTCCTTTGAAGATGCCTTAGAATTAGCAAGTCACTCATCTATACAAGACGTTATGGCTAATGCTGACAATGCTGAGCAATCTGTCAATGTTGCATGATCTTACGACAAAGATGACACAAAAGTTGACGTAAAATTAAACTCAAAAAGTAAACAAAATCTGAAAGATATTCAATCAGAATCTAATATTTCAGTTGATTTAAAAATTCAAGAAAAAGAAAATAATTTAGACTTAAAATGAGATTTAGATATAAAATTTATACCTAGCACTATATATCTAAGTTTGAATTCTCTTGACATTAAATGAGATGAATCCACTGAATGAATTGCACAATTTGCATCATGATTCCTAAATCAATGGTTTTCTATCCCTCTAGGTGAAACTATTGATTTAAATAGTTTTAACATGAAAGATCAATTTGAATTAAGTTCAAAAATTAAAGATGTTATCAATAATGAATGATTCCAAGTTTATAACGGTAAATTTAAAGATTACAACTGATATAATGCTCGAAAAATCTCTATAGATGATGAAAAATTAATAAAAATTCTGAAAGATTACTACAACACGACAAATATTGCAGTTGACGATACAGAAAACGAAACAATTTCAACAAACGAAGAACCAGAAAACACAGATAACAATTCCAAAGAAACTTCAGTTGAAAACGCAGAAAACAACGCAGAAGACAGCACCGAAAATAGTACTGAAATCAGTACCGAATTTAGTACCGAAAATAATGAAGAAACAGTTACTAACGACGAAAACAGCGACAATGAAATCTCTCCTGAAAATATAGCTTCAGAATTAGATAATGTAAAAATTGAAAACTTTGAATGATACTTAGTTATAATTTGAGAAGATAAAGTTGCTCTAGCAATAGATAATATGGACATAACTGATAATGGAACAACAACTAACTTAAATGGAATATTTAGTGATAAAGACAATTCATTAAGCGTATTTTCTGAATGAGAAGAAGTTATTACACTAACTGCTAAAAGAAAATGATCTCACTTTAACGTTAATCTTAATCTTAGCGGTTTATGCCTAGTAGAATGAACTATCACTCCTAAAATATATTCTTCAAAGATTGACATAGATTTCAACTTATCAATAACTATAAAATCTGATGATGATAGTACAATCATTCCTTTAAAAGGAAACCGAAGTTATGCTCCAATTTCAGAATATACAGTTGAAATTCCTAGCGATTCTCAAGATTTAACCCAAATGTTATGAGGAATGTTTTGATGATTATATGGATTATGATGAGATGACACATACTATGATGATTATTATGAAGACTATGATATAAATGCTGAAACTTCATACAACGAAGAATTAATGGATAACACTGAAGAAGAAAGTACAAACGAAGAGATTACTGAAAATGTAGAAGAAACAAACATTGAATAAATAAGTTCAATTAATTAAAATAAGAAGGCCTATCCAAAAATAGGTCTTTTTTCTTTAAAATTTCCCATTAATCTTGCAAAAAAAATAAATATTATTAATCTACAAAAGTGATAAATTCTGATTTATATGTTTTTTGTGTATTTTGATTAAACATAAGTTCCGTTTAAGAACTAAAGACGTACGTTATTTAACCAAAAAAAGACAATATTGCGTAAAGTGAATTTTTGGTTTTTGGTGGATTAAACAATACCCAAATAGACAATTCAACCAAATTTCCTGCCATATTTGAGTAAAATTAAGCAAAAATGCTACAACTAGAAATCAAATAAGAAGAATTATAATGAACTGCATAAGAGATAATAATATCACAATATCTCCAATGAACTGAGAATTCTATAAAATATTTGTAAACTTGGACAAAAACAAACTACCTAACCTAGTAAAATATGTACAAGAACATGAAAAAACTGAGCGAAATAATTATTTTAAAAAAGAATTTGAATTTGCTTTTACATCTTTCCAATCATTTCTATGCTGAAAGAACTAAAACAAAAATGGGGACAAAAAAAAGAAGAATTAAAAGAAAAATTTGATTCTCGAAAAACAGATTTTAAAGAAAAATACAAAGAGCATTTTCCTAAACCAAAATTAGATAAATCAACAGATCATTTTTTGGTAAAAAATCAATGAGAAATCAGCGAACAATCAAGCAAATCTACCAGACTAATACTAAAGTTTTGGCTAATATGACTATGAGTCGTCACATTATGATATATGCTATACATATCATTATCCTACATATATATGGTAATAGCCGCTTTCATAATTTCATTAGCTTTGGAATGATGCATCATTTTTTGGCAAAGACTCACAAAAAGTAGATGAATCTGAATATTTATCACGTATCTTATTACCACATTTTTTGTGCTATCCGGATTTATTATATTAATCCCCTTTTTCTTCAATCGATGAACTGAAATACTGCAATCATTAATGACGTGATTACTAAAATTACAGTCAACTTTAGACCAATTATGAATGCCTTGATATATCCAAGAAGCTAATTGGCTACCTTGATTCCTAAAAGAAGAATTAATTCAATGGTTACAAAACTCGAACACAGATAACGTTCTAACCGTGATTACTGATAATATATGAAGTATAATGTCTACTTCTAGCGGATACGTAAAAACTATTGCATGACAAGCTTTAGTTTTCTTCTGAAATATATTCTCCATAATCGCAGATATTGCCATTGTGCTTACACTATGCGTATTTTTCTCTATAGCTCATTATGACATCAAATACTTATTAAAGTACATATTTCGTCATTATACAAACGTTCGACCAAGAATAGATGCAGCATATTCTGGAATTACTACTTGGTTAAAAAATCAGCTTTTCTTATGTGTATTTATATGAATAATGTCATACCTCTGATTACGAATACTAGAATTATTCGGAATTAGCATACCACAAAAATGAACGCTTGCTCTATTAGCAGGATTATTTGAAATCATTCCATATATTTGACCATTCCTATGATGATTACCTGCTGCAATTTCTGCACTGATATTTTCATGATGATGGGGATTCTTAGCTGTTTGTCTATTATATCTAATTATACAGCAGTGAGAAGAAAAATTCCTAGTTCCTGTTATTATGTGAAAATCTCTATGAGTCAGTCCTCTCGTAATCTTTATCTGCATGTTATTATTTTGAACAATCATGTGATTCTTTGGAGTATTATTAGCTGTTCCTATTGCAGTTATCGTTTCTCTAGCTTTTCAAATACCTCAAACAAAAGAATTCAACAAAATGGTAGAAAAATCATGAGTAAAACCTGATGAAAAAAAACGTTTTACTCGCAGAAAATTAAAATAGTTTTACAAATCATATCTCATTATGAAAAAAAAATTACTTCGCCTTTGTTATACTTTTTTGGTAAAATGTGCACATCGCTATATCAAACGTCATAAACCAACAGTAATCTGAATAAATTGAAGTGTATGAAAAACATCCTGTCGTATGATTATTTTTCAGACTTTACAAAAATTTTTTCCTAACAAAAAGATTTCCACATCTCCAAAAAATTTTAACGGAGAATTCTGACTTTCATTAAGCGTTTTTGAAATTACTTCATGGTCCCCTTCTATCTGAAATATGCTCAAAGTTTGCTGTAAAGCTTTGTTCACATCCTTTTTTTGAAAAAAACGTTATGATGCAATTGTACTAGAATATGGAATAGATAACCCTGGAGAAATGGACTTTATATTGAAAGTGGCACATCCTGATATTTGAGTTTTTACGGCTATTGACGCTGTCCATAGTGAACAATTCGGTAATCCTCAGAAAATCGCTAGTGAAGAAATCAAAATGGCATTGAATACGAAATCATTAGTTTTCTTGAATGCCAATGATGAATACGCTCAGCAATTAGCTCCAAGAATTAAGGTGGATAAACTAATGTATAAAACATTTGATACAGATAATGTGCAAGCCGATATATATTTTGACGAACATTCTTTCAAAAAATGAAAAGAAAATGCCGATTTAAAATCACATTTTGATTTGCATATCAAAGATAAAAAATACGAAATAGAAACTAACCTATTTGGAAAGATGAATTATGGATATATCGGAGTAGCTATTTGAATAGCTGAAACCTTAGCATATTGGCGAAAAGAAGATTTACACTTGAAAAATAAAGATAAGCTCGAATTAACGTATAAACTTCAACCTGGAAGATTGTCTGTTTTTGACTGAAAATTTAATACACTAATAATTGATTCTACGTACAATGCCTCGCCTTTGAGTGTAAGAAAAACTATAGATACAGTTTACACAATCAGAAATAATTGTTTTTCAAAAAGTGAAATTTGGCTAATCTTATGAGATATGAGAGAATTATGAGATTTAACAGAATCTGAGCATCGTAAACTCGCATGATATGTTTCTCAATCAGGAGATCAGCTTTTCCTTCTGGGTAAATCTATGAATGATTATCTAGCAAATGAACTAGAAAAGATCTGAGCTACCAAAAATCTAACAGTTTGCAAAACTCTGAAAGAATTGAATAAGACAGTTGAGAATAAATTGAAGGGAAGAAAAGATGAAAATCCAGTTATTTTAGTTTTCAAATGAAGTCAGAATACAATCTTCTTAGAAGAAGCTGTAAAACATTTTTTGAAAAATAAACAAGATGAAGAATTATTAACTAGACAGTCAGAGTTTCGAATGAAGAAAAAAAGTGAATATTTAAAATAACAGAAAAATCTATAAATTCTTGTTTTTTTGTATTGAAAACATATTATCCAATTAGATTTTTTAATCTTTTTAAAAATAGATTATGGCAACTTGGCAAGATGTAGCAGATTTATTACTTCCAGGAGTGGATTCAGATATTCAAAAACTTCTTGATAAATATCCAGAACGTAACTGTGTATGTAGTCGTATAGCACCTTCTCCAACTGGATATTTGCATTTTGGAAGTCTGTTCGCTGCATTGATAAACTGGAAATATGCGAAGCAAAATAACTGAGTTTTCTTTCTGCGTATCGAAGACACAGACCAAAAAAGAGAAGTAGAATGAGCTGCAACATCCTTAGTTCAATCACTCAAAAAATTCTGAATAGAAATAGATGAATGACCACTTGGAGAAAATGAATCTGATAAATGAAATTACGGTCCATACATTCAGTCAAAGAGAGCAGATTTTTATAAAGTTTTCATAAAATATTTAATCGAAAAATGACTAGCTT
>CAMJDC010000051.1 GCA_946404285.1 uncultured bacterium
GAAAATCCATACAAATATATCATAGTTTTTCAGTCAAATGCACATACACTTCATGCAATAATTTCTCATTCATATTTAGTCACAAAAAGATCTCAGTTATTATTCTCCTTAAAATATCTCATCAAAGCCTCGAATTGCCTTCTAGTGATTGGAGTAAATCCTTTGAGTTGCGAAACTTCACACCATTTACGATAAAAAACTGAATGTTCTTCAGGTGTAGCCACTTCGAATTGAACTCAATGTGAAATTCATTTTCTCACTTTTTGTCTAGCTCAATCATTAAATCATGCTAAAATTTCTTCATTAGATTTATCTAGTTCATAAACGATATTGCTTTCCGGCATATTTTCACGAAAAGCTACTTTTAATCAGAATTCTTTGCACACTTTACTACGTAAATCTAACCTCATTTTTTTTACTTCTTCCTCAAATCATTCAGGCTTTTTAACGTTATTAAAAAATCTGACCATGGTGTTGTGTATTCATAATTGAAAACAGATATTTCAGAATTTATTACTATATTTTTTCTTCACATAATCTAATTCCTTATGAATAAGTTCTATATCATCAGGCAAAAATACTCCCATCACCTGAAACCATTGAATAGAAAATGGTCCGATTTTTTTCTTCTTTATCAATCAAAAATAGTCTTGTCCAAAAAGATGCACCTTAAAACTAGGTTTCCTATATATCTTTGACTGAATATCTTGTCGGACTTGAGACTGATAAAGATTATAATCAGATATTGGTTCAAGCGGATAAGAATAGAACGATGATAGTGAAGTCACGATTCTATAGAAATATTACTAAATATATTTAAGCTGAACTATAATAGTGAATCATTGTAAACTTTCAAGTTAAGTATTATTTCTTGATAAAAATTTTTATATTTTTACAATCAAATATTGATTTAACCAATTTGAAAATGCTTATAAAAAATCGACTAAAAGAACATAAAATTCTGAGCATTACATTGACTGTAATATTTTTCATCATACTATGAATTATTTGAGCAATAATCTACTTTATCCTTGAAAATAACAATAAAATTAAAACTGAGCGAATAGATATTTCAGAATTTTCTTCTACTCTAGAAATGAAAAAGGAGTGACAAGTTGTATGATATCCAGAAATAGAAATTATTGCAAATACAGATGGAGAAATCTTATCCCTAGACGTAAGTGAATGAGATATCGTAGATGAATGGCAAATTTTGATGCAGATATGAGATCCAGAAAGTGGAGAAATTCCTGACATGGATATTGATGCACAGATATGACAAAAATATGCAAGAGCGTACGAAAAAGAAAAAGAGTATGATGGATTTCAAACGTTGTATTGAGAAGAAATTTCGATGCTAGAAAATAAATTATTACAAGATAATAAAGCCTTAAACGTTGCAACAGAAATGAATGATGAAAGCACAAAAACTATTCTACAAAAAGAAATACAGGAAATAAATGAAAGATTAAAAATGCTAAAATATGAAAGAGATACGATAAAATCTGAAATAATAGACATAGAAAATGATTTACAAATAGCGAATAAAGAATCTATTCAATATTATTATGAACAGGAAAACCATACTCCTAGAGCTACAATTCCATGAATAATATGAAATATTTATGTAAAAGAATGAGATGAAGTGGAGATTTGAGATAAATTAGCGACTATAGTAGACAACAGTATTTCTTCAGAAGTATCGGTTTGATTAGATTTTCATGAATATTTACTAACCAAAGATTTATCCAATGTTTCTATAATTGCCGAAAATGAAAATTGGTGAGATTTATACTACGACGGTGAAATATATTCACGTAGTCCGATACTAAATGATGAATGAAATTATACAGTTATAATCAGATTTTTAGAAGAAGTTCGAGATTTAGTTTTAAATGATGAAAATACAAGAATTACAGTAGTTTTCCCAGTAGAATCTGATTCACAGCGAATTCCATATAGATGCTTTACGTGATTATCAAGTGGTACTTGAACGTTGATTTTACGTGAGTGAGAAGTAATAACAACCAAAAAAATCTGAATAAAAAATAAACGAGATGATTGGATAAATATTGATAATTTTGCACCACTTTCTCTTGAAAAAGAAGAAGAAAAAGATGAAATGAAAACAAGTGTTAAAGAAAAATTTGAAGTATTGTGCAGAGTTGATGAAAGTTTTTAATTAAATATTCATATATTCATGAAAAAATCATTATTTGTAAGTTTAGTTTTATTATCTGGAGTACTAATGACAGCATGTGGAAATAAATCTGAAGAAAATTTAGAAGGTGTCAGTTGTTCTATAGATTCAGAATGTGAAACTGTAGCAGATACTGAAAATTCAGAAAAGACTGAAGATACTACAGAAAATCAGACAGATATTGACTACCTAATACTCGTAAATAAGGAGAATAAACTACCAGAAGACCGAGAAAGTAAAATTGAATTAGTAGAGGTTCAAAACGCATACGACGAAACTATCAGAGTAGAAAAAGAAGCTCTAGAAAAATATAATGAATTAAGAGATGCTTTATTAGAGGAATGAATAGATATTGAATTGGATAGTTCTTACCGTTCAGTAGAAAAACAGCAACAAGTTTGGGATGATTTTGAAAAAGAAAAATGACTTGAATATGCTCAAAAATACGTGGCTGTTCCTTGATATTCAGAACATCATACAGCTCTTGCTATAGATATTTGTATAAAAAAAGATGGAGTATTGATATACGAGAATGAAGATATGATAGCAGAACCTGAAATCTTTGCAAAAATCCATGAAAAACTAGCAGATTATGGGTTTATACTTAGATATCTTGAATGAAAAGAAGATATCACAGGATATAGTTATGAACCTCGACATTTGAGATATGTATGAGACGTAAATGTAGCCAAAGAAATTATGGATAACGGATTAACATTGGAGGAATATTTGAATAAGTTAGAAAAATAATTATAAAAACCAGAGTTTTTTATCTTTTTATTACATAAAGTTATGAAAAAATCATTATTTATAAGCTTAGCCTTATTATCAGGAATTTTATTAACTGCATGTGGAAATAAATCAGAAGAAAAGACGGAAACAGAAAATCCAACAACTCCAGTAGTCACTGAAGAATGTAAAAAAGCTGTAGAAGAATACATATCGTGATCAGACAAACAATGAGAATGAGATGAAGTTAAAGCTGGAGATAATATAGTGGTAGATTATATATGACGTTTGGAAGATGGAACAGTATTCGATACAAGCATCAAATCAGTAGCAGAGGCTTGTGAAATATACAATGAAGGTAGAAATTATAATGAAGGATTGTCTTTTGAGGCATGAGCAGGTCAAATGGTAAAATGATTTGATAATGGAGTAATCTGAATGAAACTCTGACAAACAAAAACAGTTCAGTTTGGACCAGAAGAGTGATATGGAGAGTACGACGAAAGTGCAGTAATGACTATATGAGAAAAAGAATTCTGAGATTTAAGTCAATTTGCAGAAGGAGATTATGTTTCATTAGGAATGGGATTTGCTGCTAAAGTTTTGAAAGTGACAGATAAGGATATCACATTGGATTTAAATCATGAATTAGCAGGTAAAAACTTGATATTCGATATAACTTTGAAAGAAAATGCTGGTGCAAATGAGAGCACAGATATTCAGAATGTTCCAGAAGAGACACCAGAAGTTAGTGCAGAAAGCTAAGAATAATTATTTACCTAATTTATCCAATTAATAATGGAAATCCAAAAAGCTGTAGAAGAATATTTAGAAAAATCAGATAAAGTATGATCATGAGAAGAGATAAAAACCTGAGATAATATCACGGTTGACTATATATGACGTTTAACAGATGGAACAGTATTTGATACAAGTGTAGAAGAAATAGCAAAAGCATGTTGAAAATATAATGAATCTAGAAATTATTCAGAATGATTGACTTTTGAAGTATGAGCAGGTCAAATGATAAAATGATTTGATGAATGAGTAATATGAATGAAAGTCTGACAAACAAAAACAGTTCAATTTGGCCCAGAAAAATGATACTGACAGCGTAATGAGCAATACGTAATGACATATTCTGCAGAGGAAGTTTGAGATTTGAGTAAATTTACTGAAGGTCAAAGAGTTTATCTATGAATATGAGCAGCAGCTTTAATCACAAGAGTGACAGATAAAGAAATTACTTTAGATTTAAACCATGAATTAGCAGGTAAAGACTTGATATTTGATATAACTATAAAGTCTATAAATTAGTTTTTAGTTTAATATAACAAAAAATGGAGCTACAAGTCTACAATTGAGAATATTTCGAAAGAGGGAAAACTCGATATATAGTTTTCGTGCTATTTATTCTAGCAGTGATAGTAGTCTCAATTCTAGCCAATAATTTCGTATGATGAGTTTTGGTGTTTCTAGTGGCGTGAGGGTATATATATTTTGTCACAAAATCAAATGAAGAAACCAAAATGATAATATGAAAAAAGGCTCTACAAATCTGAAATGCTACATTTCCATGGGATTCTCTGAATTGATTCGTTTTGGAATATCACACAAAAAAAGAAAGAATACACAACATAGTAATATTAGACAAAAAAAATAATCCAAAAATATATACTATAAAAAATCCCAACGATGAAGAAAATTTACAAAAATTTGTAGATGAATTGATTGAGCATATACCAATGCTGGAAAAATTTGATCAGAGTACATTCGATAGATTTCTTAGAAAGATAAAATTATAATATTTCCGACGCTTTTAATATTAAAATTAGAAAAGATATTTAATGTCGTGACATACTTTAGTAATTAAGGACGCAGCGTGGCAATTATTTGGAAGAATAGTTTCAGCTATTTTCGGTTTTGTGATTACTAAAATAATATCTTCATATCTAGGACCACTTCGTTATGGAGATTATGGTACAATATTCAGATTTTTTGCTTGGTGGACAGCGCTCGTAGATTTTTGAATTTATGTGATTGCCGTAAAACGTTTATGAGCAATTAAAGAAGAAAAATGAGACGATTCTCCGGAACTTAAAGAAAATTATCATAAATTTGTATGAACTAGAATGTTTATGATAATCATAATCTACACGCTCGCAATCGTTACAGCGTACTTAATTCCTGCATATACAAGTAATCCATTCATAATCCGAGGATTGCCTCTTGCAATGCTATATTCAGCAAGTAATATGTTCGTAGGAATTCAACAGCTTCCATTACAGTTATTCCGAAAAATGAATAGATTAAGCTGGTCGTTAATTGTAGCTAGATTATCACAATTAGCAGTCTTGCTTCCAACGGTTTATCTGATTTTTAGAAATGTTTCATTTGAAAATGAGGTAGTAAACACCACGACAATTTTAGCATTCTGCTGCGTAATATTCTCTGTGGTTGCAAGCTCGATTTGACAGAATGTAGATGTTCATTTGAGAAGTAGGAATTTGTTACCATTTAAAATCGATATAGATCTAAAATTCATCAAAAATATTTTTAAAGAAAATCGAAAATACGGATTTTCATACTTTTTCAGCTCATTTCATACATTGATTGTCTTGATGTTCCTAGGACGATTTTTTCCGACTTCATCATGATATGAATATGTATGATATTGGGCGTTAGCATTATCATTACTTGAAATTCTCCTGATTATTCCATCATCACTATGAAATAGTTTACTCCATAAAATTCCAACATATTCCAATCTGGACAAAAGAAAATCAATGTGAAATTTACTTTCATTGGTCGGATTTATTTGATGATTAATCGCAATAGATTTCCGGGTTTTTAATAGGGATATAATAATTTTTGTATCAAGTAGAGAATTTCTATGAACACGAGATTCATTAGCTTCACGATGATCAAATCAGATTTTGCCATTCCTTGGAATAGTGTTGTTTTTCAGCTTCATTAAGCAGATTTTTAATTATCTATTTGTATCATTGGAGAAACAAAATGTACTTTTCAAAATAAATCTCACATGAGTAATAGTCTGAGTTTTGGTTGCATTATTCGTAATTCCAAAGTGGAATTTGCTTGGATGAATTATCGTTCAAGTGCTCATCGAAACAATATTTATGGTTTGAGCTATGATAGTTGCCTGAAAATTAAAAGTTTTCCCAAAATTTCAGAAAAAAGCCGGACTTCAATTACTATGAATTTTGGCAATTATGTTAGTAAGTGGATTCTTCATCAATGGTTGGCTGAATAACCATGAAATAAGTTGGCGATTGTTCTTAATAATCGCATGAATTTTCAATATAATCATAGTCTGAATTTCCTTAAAGCCGATAAAAAAGATAGCGAAATGATTAACGATAGATTAATAAGAAAAAATTAAAGAATAGTTCTAAATAGTCATTTTGACCAAAGGGAGAAATCTATTAATAAAACAATGGATTTCTTTTTTTCTTAAAACGAGGGTGCTAAAAAGTCAGAAGATCCTGTTGTATAAAACAGTTGAGAACTAATCTTTTGAAGATTTTATATGTTTTTTATTTACAAAAATTTAAAATAAAGATTGTCAAGTTAAGTTTCATATGAAAATTTTTTGAAAATGTGAATTATAGTAGACAATAACGACAAATAGAAAAATTATATTAGATATTGACAACTAAAGTTTAAAAAAACAAAAAATGTCAAAAAAATCTGA
>CAMJDC010000052.1 GCA_946404285.1 uncultured bacterium
GAAAATCTGAATCTGAAAATTTGATATAGGTATAACCATTTCATCATTTCAGCATGCAATTGAAGAATGGCTTATGCTTTTTTATTAAGTTATTCTCTAAATATAGAGATTCACTTTCATTAGCCACTACAAAAAATTCCACTTTTGAGGCTTTAGCCACCATCTCCTGCTTCCAAAGTGAATTGGGTGTGAAATATTGAGAAACACGTTTCTGGAGATTCTTTGCTTTTCAGATATACAAAATAGTACCTTTTGAATCTTTGAAAAGGTAAACTCATGGTTCTTGTGGAATATGAGAAATATCTATCTGCATATCTGAGAGAAAAATAAATTATGAATCAGCTTTTCTAACTTTTTTGACTTCATTTCGTAGTGCTTTTATCTTTCATCGATTGAATCAAGCTATTATTCAAACATAAATCATACAAATTCATGCTAGCATAAATAATAATTGCCACCTATTTTGGTTTGGATAGAATAATGCTGAAATATTTTTTATTCGATTAAATTTCATACATAGAATTCAAACTATTATAATATTTTTAAAGAAGAATTTTCGATCAAAGCTAAATGGGTACCATTTTTTGATATATATTAGTCATCAAATGAACTGGATAACTCGTGATAATGCTAGAACTGTAATTACTGCATGTAAATCAAGATTTAGTACGAATAAAACTAGAATATTACAAGTTACGTTTACAATCAAAGAAACTAATAAAATCATGAATCTTTGCTTTATTTTTCATAGTCATGCAAGCAGATAGAAATTTAAACTGCTTAAGCAGTTAAATATTAAGCATGGTCATAAGATTTGGAGTAATTCTCATGAAAATCTGAACTTTTCTCCGTAAAGTAATACCGAAATTTCTTGTCAGAAGACTAGGAATATTCATCACATTACAATAGCGATAAATGCAAAATGTGTGTACATCGTTGATTCGAGTGTTTTGAATTTCTCTTTTTCTTTTCTAGTTGAAAGTTCTGTGGTTATTGGGAAGAGAAGTGAGAGAAATGGTGTTATGATTGAGAAGAATATCATTAATAATGAAAGCATATTTGTGAAATATCATGATGATTCTGCTCAAAGTTTATTCAGTACTAATTGTTGATCGACATTTCATAGTAATGAGTATACATTTGTGGTGAGAAACACCCAAAATGCATATTTAAACTGGGTTGAAATCAGTTTTTTGTCTATTTTTTCTCTTGGTAATTTGAGTATGTTGTTATATTTTTTAAATATTTGTATTAATCAGACTGATATTCATATTGCTATTCATATTATCCATGCTAATGCGAATAATGATACATTGAAACTAGCAGAAATCCGGAAAATTATGGAAAAAATCAGAACTGAAGATAGATTACAGATTTGCATAAATCAGGAACTGAATGTGTCTTGGAATGCTACAAAGATTGAATTACATACTTGTGTTAAATTGCTTCATAGAAAATATAATGACATTATTTTGATTACGTTTGTAGCTTCTATTGCGTGGAAATGATGAATTGCTAGCCATTCTGCATTAAAATACAATAAACAAAAAATTATAATTCATGTTGTTAATTGCATTAGTAATGAAAGTCAGATTGTATTTTTTATTTGTCATTTTTTTCATTCTAATCGATATTTTGGCAAAAAATATTGCATAGATTCTGTTAGTCCAAGATCGTTATAACTGGATAGTAATCAAAATAAGCTTATTACTCAGTAGATGATTCATATATCTGATACAGATAGTGTATTTGAAGCTACTAATCTGATTAAATATCCGAGTGGTGCTGTGAAAATCACAAAAAAATATGCCCAAAATCATTTGCTAATAAGTTTATGAGAAAGTGTTTCTTCTTGTAATATTCAGTTTTGCATAAATTAGATTTTTTTAGTAATATTGAATATTATTTAACTTTTAACTTATCAAGTGATTCTTCTACTTTTGAATTGATTTTGTTTGTTATTGCATCTCAAAGGTCGTCCACTCATTTATTATAATATCATTTAGCACTTTCTACGGCTCATGATACTCACTCCTTAGCTTTATCTACATAGTCTTTCAAAACATCTTTATAATACTGCTCTGCTAGTCATTTTGCTTCATCTATTTTTCATGATAAGCTGTTTTGGATGTCTCAGGTATTTATTCATTTGATGTTTTGTACTACTGAATTGAATTCATTAGCTAGATTTTCTGTACTTCGGATGTTTGAAAAACTATTTTTAATCTTAAAGAAGCAGAAAACGAGGGAAATTATGACTATAATGATTATAAGAAATTTTATAAATTTCATGATTGTATGAATATTGTGTAAATCTTATATATCCTTTTTCATTTTATTGATTGGAAATTATAATGCAAATGCTATGTTAAAAAAAAGTCTGATTTTTTTTGACTTTTTTTATTTTTTAGTGTATAATTATGTAAACTATTTATATTATTAATTTATAAAAATGGCAAGTTCTACTCCTAATAAATATGAAGGATTGGATGAAAATCTAAAATTGAAACGTGAATTGTCGATAAAAAATGATACGTCTGATAACTTATATGCTGCTTTGCTTACGACAGAAGTCAATGACTGAAGTTGAGAGTCTAAAGAATTACATAATGTTCTTTCACCTAACGCTGAAGAGATACTGATGGAAAAAGATAAAGAAAAAATTCGGTTAGTATTGGATAATTTGCGTATTAGAGGATTAATTAAACATGATAATTTTATTTCTAAGCTTTCTACGAATGATTTTTCTGAGATAAAAAAATATCATACATCAAATGAAAGAACAAAAGCTTTATTAAAAATTATTTTTAATGCAGCAAATCATACTAAAAAAGAAGAACAAGATGATATAATAAAACGTGCTGAAGCTATGGTAAGTTGAAAGGATGCTGAAATTGGTAATAATGTCGCTGAAAGACTAGCTTTGAAATATGTGTCACGTAGTAAATTTCGCCATTATTGAGCACAAATTAGTGATGTTATTGATAAAAATATGGAAGACTGAAAAATTAAATGGGAAAACTGTTATTTTGATGTAATTCAATATGCGTATTATTCATCAATTTGATTTAGGGATCGTACTTGATCATATATATTAGATCTTCGTGGCTTTTCAAAACGTAACATTCCTAAACTAACTAAAGAAGCCCTTGATGCTTTGCGTAAAAGAATTAAAACAAGCGACAACGATGCTGAAATCTTTGCTATACAGTATATATGTGATAAGCTTCAACAGGCTTTTAGTTATTATAAAACTACTATTTGACCTTCTGATGCTGTTTTTGATCAAGCATTATTAGAAAACCAAGATGCTGTTTATAATGATAAGAGAGGTAGAAAGAAAGAAAAAAAAGAAAATAGGTTTCGTAGAGCTTGGAAGGCAATTACTGGTAAAGATAAAAATGATGGTAAAAATAATGGAGGTACTGAAAAATAATCCTTGTATTGTTGATAAAATTTTATTTATTTAATTGTTTAACGATGAATAATTTAAATGATTTAGTCGAAAAAGTTTATACAGATTTGAAATCATCAGACTTGATTAAGGAATATCCAGAGTTATCCAAAAAAAGAAATGTAGCTGAAAATTTAGAAGCTATAGCATTAAGTATAATGCCAGATTTTGTGTCTGATGATAATTTGGATGAGTTTGCTGAGGCCTGTGAAAAATCTTATACAGAGAAGACATTTAAGAAGTATATTACTAATTATTCAGAGTTCCTAGAATCTGTTGAATGGGAGTTTTATACTAGTATGCTTGTTTGATTAGCAGAATGATAGTTATGTAGGTCTTATGTTTCTTATTTTTTGTTATTTTTTAGTGATTAATTTTGCTGTTTTGTTTATATTATTTTGTGAAAAAAGTCGTAGTTTTTTTGCTTTTTTTTAAGTTTTTGTGTATAATTATAATAGATTTTATATTTTAACCACTATTAGTATGAATGCTAGTATTGAATCTGCTAAGGCGATGTCTGAAACTGAGTTTGATTTAAAAAATTTATCAAAAAAAATTTTAAATTCTCCTAAAACTGATGAAGATGATCCTGAAGGCTTGGAAAATGGGCAAGAAATTTTAGATATCCAATTAAGTGATATTTGAGAATTTGTCGATGGTTATTTGAAGTTTAATGAATGTAAAGATAAGAAGGATAAAAATAAATTTAGATTTCTTGGAGACTATGGTTCTTCTTTAATGTTAAATTGAAAAAAGTATATTCAAACTAACCCCAATTCTGATAACTCTTTTAGTATGTTATGAGCTGATGCTAAATGGAACGAGAAAACCAAAACTCGGGAAAATGTTCAGTGAATATATTTATGATGAGAAGATGAAAATGGCAAACGTAATGGGTATTGAGTTGAGTTCCAGTCTTCTTGAGTAAAGAGATGACAATGGAATCATGGTAGATTTGTTTGAGTTGAGGATTATGGAGATAATAGTTCTTATAATTGAGAGCGTGATGAATTTAACAAAAAGAACTGATATTGAGTTTATACTTGGTCTAATTGATGCAAATATGAATGAGAACGGAAAAATGGAGAAATGAGTTGACATTGAATATATACTTGGCCTGATTGATATAGATATGACTGAGAATGGAAGTGAGGTGAAAGAAATTGAAAAGGTAAATTTTATGATATTAATTGAAACTTAGTTTATGATTGACCTTGGGTTGATGGTAAGATGACAACAAATCTAGATAATGATGAAATGTGAATTTATTATTATTATAAGAATAATGTTCTGATTTGAAAATATGAGTGAAAATTTATTGATGATGAAAGGAATTGACAATGAACTTACGTTGAATATGGTAGTCAAACTAATAAACAGATATGAAATATTAATAAATATCTTAGTGGTAAATATCGTGAATGGAAAAATAATGATAAAGATCTTAATAAGCAGAAAGGAAGAAGGGTTTGAAGACGAGAAAAATGAAAATTTGTTGAATGAATATGATTTGAGAGAGATTCTTGAAAGAAGGGTTACTATGCTTGATCTTTTGTTGATGGTGTAAGTCTTGATGTATTGTATAATAATGAAGAGAAACGAAACAGAACTGATGCGGATATTGAAAGAAATGGGGCATTTTTTTATGATGATGGTCTTAGAAGTGAAGAGTATATGTTAAATTCTTGAGAATTAGAGATTAAATCGCGTTCAAATGATTTTGTTTATTTGTATGGTGATGCTGCAAATGATAAAAAACCGTGATCAAATTATGCTAAATTTAGATGACCAATTACTTATTCTAAAGCGAAAATTTTAAATAAGGAAAATGCTTCTCAAGAATATGCTAAGTATAGCTTGGAAAGTTGGGATAACAGAACTGTGCGAACGTTGGATAAATGATATTTTAATTTTTATAAGGGGTGTACTTCGGATGGCAAACCTGTATGAAATCCGTTAAAAATTAAAAAAGGTGCGGTTTATAATTGATATTCCTTTTGAGAAAGAGATGCACAGCATGTCGCCAATTTGTTAAATTTTTTTAAGAATAAGAAAGATTTAAATTGATATGATTGATTCTGTCCTGCACCTGATAATTCTTTGCGGTGAGGTAAAATTAAAAATACAACACCATCAAGTGGTTGAGGTTCTATGCCTGGACGTTCTGAGGTTATTTTTGCAAAAGAGTTAAACATGCTTAATAATGTTCCTAAGCATTTTTTCTGAGATAATGCAGCTTATGAAGTTGCTAAACTATTGAATGATGATGATACTAATAATTTCTTGCTCAGAAATGGGTATTATGCAAAATTTTTATAATTTAAATTATTTTTGTGATGAATGCTAGTATTGAATCTGCTAAGGCAATGTCTGAAACTGAGTTTGATTTAAAAAATTTATCAAAAAAAATTTTAAATTCTCCTAAAACTGATGAAGATGATCCTGAAGGCTTGGAAAATGGGCAAGAAATTTTAGATATCCAATTAAGTGATATTTGAGAATTTGTCGATGGTTATTTGAAGTTTAATGAATGTAAAGATAAGAAGGATAAAAATAAATTTAGATTTCTTGGAGACTATGGTTCTTCTTTAATGTTAAATTGAAAAAAGTATATTCAAACTAACCCCAATTCTGATAACTCTTTTCGTATGTTATGAGCTGATGCAAAATGGAATATGGAAACCAAATCTTGGGAGAATGTACAATCAATATATTTGTGATGAATGGATGAGAATCGTGAACGTAATGGATATGGGGTTGAGTTCCAATCTTCTTGAGTAAAGAGATGACAGTGGAATCACGGTAAATTTATTTGAGTTGATGAGTATGGAGAGAATGGGGATAAAGGTTCTTATAGTTGAGAGCATGATGATCATGACAGAAAGAACTGATATTGAGTTTATACTTGGTCTGATTGATGTAGATATGAATGAGAATGGAAAAATGGTGAAATGAGTTGACATTGAATATATACTTGGCCTGATTGAAGTAAATATGAATGAGAGTGGAAGGATGGTAAAAGAACTTGAAAAGGTAAATCTTATGATATTAATTGAAACTTAGTTTATGATTGACCTTGGGTTGATGGTAAGATG
>CAMJDC010000053.1 GCA_946404285.1 uncultured bacterium
GGAGAGATGATGAAAAAACTGTACTTTACTATGATGGAGAAACTATTCTGACTTTGATGCATGCTTTGGATGCAGTACTGAATAAATTGGAAGTAAAAGATGAAGCAGTATTTCACATAAGCAATAGAAAATTAATAATCTGACTTTTGAATGAATTGGTATGAGAAGAAAAAACTCCTATCGTTTGCTCATATATAGACAAAAGAAAAAAAATCTGAGCTGAAAATTTTATAGCATCGCTAGTGGATGCTTGAATTAAAAAATCAGATGCCGAAAAAATCAATGCAATAATCTCTCGCACGTACACAGTGAAAGAAATTAAAGAAATAGATAAATTGAGTGAAAATAAATTATTCTACGAATGATTAGCTGAATTGAAATCAGTTTTGAATTTTTTTGAAAGTTGGGAAGAAAATACGTGAGAAAATTTGAATTACGTGATAGATTTACAAATTATTCGTGGGCTAGACTATTATAGTGGAACTGTATTTGAAGCTGTTTTGAAAAGCGATGAATGACTAGGTTCTATATGCGGTGGATGAAAATATGACCATTTAACTTGATATTTGAACCCGAAGAAGGATATTTATGCTGGATTTGGAGGTTCTATCTGAATTTCACGCTTATTATCAAAAATCTTTGGAGAAAATAATGAAAAAGCTGAACAAAAAACTGCGACTGAATACTTATTCTTAAATTTTGAGCAAACAAAAGGTCAGATTTTAAAACTTATGAACAAATTCCAAAAAGAGGGTAAAAATTGTGAATTATATTATCAAGCAGATAAGTTAGGAAAACAGTTTGGATATGCTGATAAAAAATGAATCCCTTATGTAATAATTTTGTGAGAATGAGAATGGAGTGAATGAATTTATAAGGTTAAGAATATGCTAACTGGGGAAGAAGAAAGTCTGAAATTTCCTAAATAACAGATTGAATTAAAATAAAAAAAAGAGCCATGAAACTGAGTTCGGCTCTTTTTTATTATGAATCAACTAAGATTCAATTATTCAGCAGCTTCTTCAGCTACAACTTCTTCAGTTGATTCTTCTGCTACTGGTTCTTCTGCTGCAGGTTCTTCTGCAACATTTTCTTCCTCAGCAACTACTTCTTCTGGATTAACTTCTTCAACTGCTGGCTCTTCAACTGCAGGTTCTTCTTCAGCATTCATTTCTTCTTCAACCATGTTATAAATGATTTCTCCTGGTTGACATTCACCTCTAGCATAAGCTTCATCTCCACAGTAAGATCCGTCTTCGAATAAACAAATTCCTTCTTGAGCTACTCCTCCGTTTTGTTCACAGTACTCAGTTGGAGTCAATTCTTTGTTTCCACATCCTGCAAGCAATACTACAGCAGATAATGCAGCAATTCCTAATACATAATTCTTCATTTGCGCAAATATGTAAAAAAAATAAAAATTTACAATTAATATAAATAATCATTTAGATGAGAAAAACAAGAGAAAAACAAGAGAAAATCTGAATATTTTTTACATCGTTTTCGTTAAGCCACAGCCTCACCTACAGTTTCTCACGATTTTTCTAGCATTTTATTTAGTTTCTTTGCAAGACGTTTTGGCTCTGGAATGTATGATAATTCCAGATTTTTACTTCATTTTTCACCAATTTCTGAATCTGTGCATATATTTATGTTACCATATTGAAATAAGGCACTTTTAATTCACTCCTTAGAATGCTGAATCACTCTAATTGCATCTCTAGAAATATTCATACTTTTAGTCTTAAAGAATCATTCTTGTTTGTATGATACTACCCCATCTTTTGTACAAATATCAAAATTCATTTCATATTCTATGATTCTATAAATTACTCTGTTAAGAATTATTATAAATACTAAGTCTAAAATTAACGCTCATATTGCAATAGCTATACCTCTTGTTGAATTTTCATTTATAACAAATGGAACAATTGCATTAAATACGAAAACTAAAACATGAAAAACAAATGTAATAAATGTACGTTTCAAAAATTTTTCGAAAGTTTTTTGCTTAAATTCTGCAATTGAAATATCATCAATGTATTTTTTCTTTGCTTTAATTTGTCAGATTATGTTTGTCATTATTCAGAGTATTGCATACAAACTCCATGTAATACATGTATAAACATAAAATATAGTCAAAATTCGAAATAAAACTTTATGATCTTGAAAAAGATGAATATAAATAACATACAACATTGAGTTTAACAATATCATAGAAAGAAATACTAGAACTAATGGTAATATTAATTTTACCCAATGTCTTTTTACAAGAATTGCGTTTCATTCTCCATATTTTTCAGTTGCTTCGAGAAGTTCTTCAGCATCTATTCTCGTATCAAATGATTTTAAAATTTTCATAAAAATATTTTTTGGAATTTAAAAAAAATTAATTTAACTATAATACTATTCTTATTATAAAGATTTCATTCTGAAATTCAATTGTGTAATTGATAATCCGAAAAATAAAAAAAGAGAGAACTCTGATTTAGAATTCTCTCACTAATAATTATTTCAGATTTTTTATTCTTCTTCTGCAACCTCTGTAACTTCTGTCTCTTCTGTAACTTCTGAATCTTCTTGTATCTTTCCGTTGTAAATGTGGTTTGAAAATTCTACACTTACACTTTTGTCTACCATGTCTATTACACATTCTACATCATCTTCTGCTTTTTCTCATCGTTTCAAGTATGATACATGTCCATTTCTAACAAATGATGCTCCTCCTTCACTTTCATCTTCCCATGTAAATTCCCATTCATTATAATTTAGGTAATAACCTACTCTCTCTTCACAAGCCGCCTGACGACCTTCTGGTGTTTCCAAGTCAAAATCTGGAGATTGAAATTTTTCATCAATTCATGCTCAGCATTCTCCGTTGTAATATGCCCATTCTTCACATTTAGTTCAGTCTGGTAATGTACATTCTCAATATATGTCAGTCTCATTTGATACAATCTCAAAGTTTCATCCATTAGCTATACAATATTCTGAAGCTGGATTTCAGACTTCTGGTTCATTAATTGGAGTATAGTTTATTGTCCAATCTCATAAATCATCTGAATAATTACATACCAAATTATATTCTTCATCATCAGCTTTTACTTTTCATTCAACTATTGCTCCAAATCCATTATTCACTTCTCTGACCCACTCTGCTCAATAATTTTTAGCTCTTACATCTTTTTGAAATTGTGCATAACAATGTAATTGGCGTCACATTTCAGTAGAAAGGTCATAATCTACATCCCAAACATTTTTGGAATTACATCCAGTAAGGATAACTGTTCACAATCATAAAATTGCTACTAATGATAAAGTTTTTTTCATATCATAAAAAGCAAGGAAATAAAATAATTCTATATTGTTATGTACGATAAAAATCTGATTCTGTGACAAAAATAAAATTAAATTTGATATTAAAATACGAAAATCTATATTGAAATGAAGACATTAAAAGATTTTTATTTTTTTATTCTATTATTTAAATGAAAACACGAAAAAAAGTTTTATGGTGCATTTTGGCACTTATTTTGATTGCATGAATCGTATGTGTATGACTATTTATTCACAATGAAAACAAATTTAAACAAAATTCTGTTTACTGTGGAGATAAGCTAAGACAAGAATTATGAGAATATCTTGAAAATATCAGTATGCCAAATGCTACTAAATTAGATTGAGCATATATTTACACATGAAGTGTAACTAGTGAATGAGTAAACTACAATTTCTCATGTAAAGTTTATAGCAAAGATAATGTTGATTTAGATTTAGAGCCAGTTTATGAGACTTGTGAATGAGATGCTTGTGAAATTCCAGAAACTCCCGTTGAAGAAGCTCAGACTTATACTATTATGTGACCAGAGAATTGATTTGATGAACAACTTGAAGCATGACAATTAGTTTTGAGATGAGAATATGAAGACCATGCTGATGTTATCTTTATAGACCAAGAATTATGGCAAAATTATATCGATCCACATAAAATGATTCATGGAGATTCAGTTTTATTCAAATGAGAACTCAATGGTATAGATTGAGCAGCTGGAACTCATTATTATAATGCCGTTAGTATCGATACATTAGAAGAATTATTTACTGCAAATGTGAATGATAAAGAGTGAGAAAAGTCTTTGGTAATCGTTTTCTCTCCAACTGGACACACTAAACAAATCGCTACATATATTTCTGAAATTGAAGGTTCAGATTTAAATGAGCTTATTCCTGAAATTCCTTATACAGCAGAAGATTTAGATTATAATACGAATGGAACTAGAGCAAACAACGAACAAAATGATCCAGATGCAAGACCTGAAATAGCTACAGAATTTTCTTTGGATGGATATGATAGAATTTATATCGGATATCCTATTTGGTGGTGAACTAATCCAAAAATTATATTAACTCTGATTGAAAAATATGATTTCTCTGGTAAAGAAATAGTACTTTTCTGTACTTCATGATCTTCTGGAATCGGAACAAGTGAAAGTGAATTAAGAGGACAGGGATTAAATATCATTTGAAGCAAGAGATTTGCTCAAGGTGCATCAAAACAGGAAGTTCAAGAATGGTTAGAAAGTTTATAGTTTTAAATTTGAATATATGAAATGGAGCTATGTGCTCCATTTTTTAATTTGACCTTTGAAAAAGTTCTTCATTTCGTTAATGTTGAAATTGAATGTTTATTTTTATTTTAACTACTTGAAATTTTATGAGCCTTACAATTAATATCTATTATACATGAACAAATGAAAATGCTAGAAAATTTGCAAAAGAAACGATTTCTAGCTGATTAGTGGATAGAATTCGTGCAGAAGAATGAAATGAAAAATATGAATATTTTTTTCCTATGGAAGATAAAGAAACTGTATTATTGATTGATAGGTGGAAAGATAAAGAAGCTTTGAACATTCATCATAAATCAGAGATGATGAAAGAAATAGCTGAACTTCGTGATAAATATCAGCTTCATATGAAAGTAGAAATGTTTAATGAAGCTTCTAAATAACCCTCATTTACCAGTTTAACTAAAATTATTGAAATTGAAAAAAGTTCTCATTTTCATATATTTCAAATCGTTTAATTTCACGGTTAGTTTGTAGAATTAGTAATGAAAAAAGCCAAGAGAATAGCTAGAATATCATTAGATACTTTGATATTAATATTTGTTATCCTACTCGCAATATGAGTATATTTTTTTAATAGAGTACATAGAAATACCATCATTAAACCTGATGAAGAATTGATATGAGACCGTTATGAGGTACCAAGAATGGGAGAAGAACCTGTGAATGTTAATTTATACTATCCTGACACTTATGAATGAACTCTTCCTGTGGTATTTAATATTCATTGATGAGCATTTTTTGCTTGAAGTGCAGATACACTAGATACACAGAGTGAAAGAATTGCTAAAGATTGGAATGTGATGGTAGTAAATATCAATTATAAATTACTCAATATGGATTATTCCATTTCCTATGCTTTAGATGAAATCGTGGATACTATCAAATATTTCAAAAATAATGCTGAGAAATACAATATTGACCCAAATAAAATGATAGTTATGTGATATTCTGCTGGAGGGGATTATGCAATGGAAGCCTGTATAACTCTGAAAAAAGAAAATATCGACGTTTTCGCTCAGATTTTGTGATATGCTTATATTTGAGATGCTGACGATATGTACTTAGAATTATCTGAACAGCAGCAAAAATCTATCGCTCCTGCCCTATTTATCTTAGCTGACAATGATTTAATATGAGATACTTCGCTGGAATATGAAGAAATATTAAGAGAAAACTGAATTCAAACAGAGATTAAAGAGTATTCAGGGGCTATGCATTGATTTATTGAAAGTAACAATCCTGAACGCGAGGCTGTAACTGGAGAAAGACCTGAACAAAAAGAAATGGCAAGAGATGCTGAAGATTATGCACTTAAATGGTTGAAAAATTTGTGATTGTAAAATTATTTATCACTTTTTCTCCTATTACAATCTCTACAAAGCATTTGGCAATTTTCCAAAACAGTCTGACCTCACTGACTTCGTGGAGTGATATGGTCAGCTTCCATTTCTTCAATATTTTTCTTTTCTCCACATTTAGCACAAATTCAATTCTGTCTTTCGTAAGCCTCTCTTTTCATTTTATCAGTAAAAGCACGAATACTCAAATACTTTTCGTCACGAGTAAGCACATAAGGATAAATTCATGCTTTTTTTGTTACATCTTCATCAATCATTAATTTTTTAATTTCTTTTTCTAATTCATCTGTATTAAATTGTTTATCTTTGAATTGATTATATAATGCTCACCGATTTACTCATTTCATTTCTTTTCTATAATTTGGGAAAGTAGCTTTTACCCAATTTATAACATTTTGAAAATATAATCGTAATTCATTAGCATTCTGATTATGTTGGTGGTCTGCCATATATTGATTAATAAATCAATTTGAAATCCAATCAATCGCAGTTTCCAAAATTTCCTGACGAATTGCACTTCATTTCACATAATCATTTCAGATTTGATAAGCTGCAC
>CAMJDC010000054.1 GCA_946404285.1 uncultured bacterium
TCTGCTACTCCAGCTGAATACGAATTGAATCTCTCAGATGAAGTCGTAGAACAAATTATTCGTCCAACATGATTATTGGATCCGATTACTTACGTTTATCCTAAATCATGAAATTACGCTCATCTATTAGCGAGTGTAGATAAGTTACTGAAGAAAAAACCATATTTGGAAGTGTATCTTAACGATAAAGAATCGAAGAAAGAAGAAAAAGATATTCTGAAAGATTTATTCGAAAATGATTCACAAAGTTAATTTAATTTGTTGTATTTACAGTTCATATTAGTAAAATTAAATACTGAATTTATATATAAATAAAAGATAACATATAATGAATAGATTTATGAAATTCATATGAATTATGTTCATTGTGATTATGGTATCTTTTATTGTTTGTGACGAAAAATGAATAAACTTTGAACTAAAAAATGGAAAAATAATCATCCATAAACAAGAGAACAATCCTTCAAACACAGGAAAAGTTGAGTTGAAACCCGTAGCAATATATAAAAATACAGATTTTATAAGAATTAATCCAGAATTTGAAAATCCAAAAACTTTAAGTAAATCACTAGATATTGATAAGGATTTTACAGCAAAGAAAAAAGAAGAAAGAGAAAATAGAATAAAGAGCATTTCATTAGAATGAGATTCTTTAACAAGTATTTTGACAGAATATAGTGAAACAAACACGTGAAAAACTGAAACAATGAATAGAGAAAAAAGAGTAAGGACATGAACTAGAGTAATAAAAACGTGAAGTAATGAAATAACAACATGAAATTCAGTATCAAAAACCTGAAATTCAATGAATGCTTGAATTAGAACAACAAGAACGTGAAATGCTACGACAAAAATAGCAGAAATCAGTTCATGAAATACTGAAATAAAGACATGAAATAATAACATAAAATCTAGAACTACGACATCAAACATAAAAACATGAAGCAGAACAACTTTAACTTGAAATACTGAAACAAAATCTAAAACAAAAACATGAACAACAAGCGTAAATACGTGAACAACAATGATAAAGACTTGAAATACAACAAAAACTTGAAAAATATCTGCTGACACATGAACGAAATTAGCTCAAAAAGAAAAGAAACAAGTAAACGTATATAAGTGAAGATGATGTAGATTATCATTAAAGAAATGAAAAGAACCTATTGAGATAAAAGAAACAGTTGAAAGTTATAAGTGAACTTCGGATGAAATAAACTTAAAATGATTAGTTAAAATTGAGCCAACAGAAGAGGAAAAAATAAAAGTTGAGAAATATGAATGAAAAACAACTACACTTAATCTCTGACAACTTAAAAAAGTCGAAGAAGAAATCCAAGATACAGATATAGAAACTGACAGAGGAAATTTAAATGAAGAAAATCTAGATGTAATCAAAGAAGATATTGAAAACGAGAAAATAGATACAGAAGAAAATATATCAGATATAATGGAAGAGAATTTTACAGATAACTCAGAAGAAATAACAACAAACTCAGAAGAAGACTTAGAAGAAAAATACGAAAAAATAGATGAAAATATAATTAATGAGAAAGATTATGACGCAGAAGATATTATGGAAGAAGATAATAAACATCAGGAAGAAACCGAAATTATAGTATATTACGTAGATAAATACAGATGAAGAAGCGAGAAATTAGAATTAAAAAAATGAATTAGGCCAATAAATGATAAAAGAATAGCTGAAAAATATAAGTGAGAATGACTAACAATCAATTTGAAGAAAGCTAAAAAAATAAGCCAAGAAGAAAACATTGTTGCAAATCAACCAAAAGAAGAATTCTGATTCTCAGAAGAGATATTAAGTAGTTTACTAGAAAATGAAGAAATTGATATAAATGCAATAGAAAGCGAAAATGATGAATTTTTGCAAAAAATATTTCAAGAAACATGAGATCCAAAAATAATGAACCTCATACTTGAAACATACATTAGCGAGTATCAATTTGCCAAAGCAAAGAAATTTATAGAAAATTTAAATGAAACATTCTCTAATCAGATAGACCCACTATTGTACTTACAGATCTCTTTTAATTCTTTTTCATTAAGTTCAAATACAACAAACGAAACACTAAAATCTATCATCCAAAAATACCAGTCAGATTGAAAAATTTCTGAAGATGATGGTAAATGGTATGAATGAGTAATTTATCTTATGAACAAAGATTACAACAAATTTTTCGAAATTGCATCATGATTTACAACAGAAAACCATGTAAAATTTGTATCAAGGTTAAATGAATATAAAAATCAGATAAAAACGCAAATGTGAATGCCTGATTATTATTTTGATACTCTAGTTGCTTTAGAATTGTTCAATCAATGATTATTTCAACCTGCAAAAGTTTTAGCACTATCATCACTGACACAAAATCCAAGTTATATTCTACCATACCAGGTTCTTGCTTATGCAAACTTTTTAACAAATTCACGAGATACGTCAATAGAATACTTAAATAAACTTACGGAGCTAGATCCTGAAAATGTAGAAAAATATCGTTTCCTAATGTGAATTGCGTATTATTGGAATGAACAATATGAGCAATCTGTTTTGATGCTTTCTCAAATAAGAAATGAAAATTTACGTCTAGATGCTGAAAGATATCTAATTCGTGACTATATTATCTTGGATCAAAAAACTAAATTAATTTCAAGTCGATGAAAATTATTATGATACGAAAACCTATCATCATCAGACTTTTATACATATTTTTATGAAACATTCTATCATCCATACGCTGAATGAAAATGATTTGATTTATACTTAAGTGATAGAGATCTCGCCGATAAAATGATTCGTGTATGTAGCATGAAGCTATGAAATGATGAGAGAGTTGTTTGTAATTACTGAGAAATTTGAAAAGATATTGCATTATCAAAATTCGACAACCTAGAAAAATCACTATTAGATTTAGTTTCTCAGTACCCTCAATGATACTTATATCAAGCCTTATGAGATTATTATATTCAGCAATGAGATTTAGAAAAAGCAAAAGTATATCTACTTAAAGCGATTTCATTAACACAAGAAAAATCTGAAAGAAGTCAGATTAAAAAATTATTGCAAGATACGATGTAATTATTCCTCAGATAGAATATTATGTTCCAAAATATAGTCACAACCAAACTTTATCAAATCTTCAAAATCTTTTTTATCCCAGCAGGAGAGTCGATAATCTTCCAAAACCTTTCTGAATTCTTGATGATTTGGATATCATCTATCCGTACTCAGATTAACTCATGGAAATTCATGATTTAATAAGAATGTAAGCGATTCTTTTATCAGATTAAACTGAGGATGATTAAGCTGATTCATAGGATACTCATTTTGATAGTATTTATGTGTCTGGAAATGTAATAATTCATGTGTAAAACCTCAGCTCCATGCTCTTAATCTCCAAGTTTTCTCGGGTGGATCAAATGTCCAAATTTCTCAAGTCTTTCGAACATATGGTCATCTTTTACATGTTGTATATCGAATCTGAAAATTTTCATTGAAGATAGGTCTTTTAGTCAACTTTTCCATTAATTCAAAAATCTGATCTTTTTGCATATCCAATTTTATCTTTATTTGCTTTACTGCATCATCTATTTCATCATGATTATCTTCATATTTCTTCTCTAGATATGGAATCAAAATTTTATTCGCTTCTTCTTGTGATAATCATTTAATTTGTGATAAAATATTCAGGTCTTCTGAAGACATTTTTTCATAACTTCTTCCATTCGTAAATGCATTCATAGCGCACCGCCAATTCCAGGCGTCTTTCTCAATGTTGTAGCTACTAAATATTTCAGGCATATTTTACGAAATATGGAATAAAAATTAATAATGATAACTTTTTCAAATCTGAATAGTTTTACACCTATATAATTGTTCAATCAATACAAGTTTAGCTAATCAATGAGGCATAGTAATCGCTCAAAATGAAATTTCTTTTAAATCTGAAAATTTACTCCTTAATTCCTCTCTATTCAATCCATAAGGTCATCAAATAATAAATACACAGTTCTGTCAGTTTATCTCTTTTCAAAGTCCTTCTGTGGTCAACAGTTTTCACTCCTTAGCAAGGAGAATCTTTTTATAATTTTGATATTTCTTTTCTATAGCCTTGATTACTGATTCAGTTTCTTTTTGGATAACCAATTGATGATTATCATCCTTAAAAGGTTTCAAAGTATCAAAAGCTACGTCTTTTCATAGACGTTTTTGATATTCTTCAATCGCAGACGAAAAATGTTTATCAGAATCTGAGATATTCAATATTATGTGCATATTTATTTATGGTAAAATGAAAAACATAAAATTACTATTTAAATTTTATTTCATAAACTATATCCCCTGTTTTATCCAGTTTTCTAATTCAAATCCTATCAATTAAGATTGAATTATGCTTAAATTCAGATTCAAATATTGCTTTTGCTTCTTCCATCTTTTCTAAACGAATATAATTACAAATGTTCATATGGTTTGCAATAAAATCGTGTATATTAATATTATTAGTATCTTTTTTTTCATATCAAGCCATAGTGTGGGCATATTCAAATGTTTCATCTACTCAATATTTATTTGCAATATCCATAATCTTTTTACTAGTATTTACTAGATGCTCGTTATTCGGAAATAATATAGTAAACCATCAGCATCAATCAGGATATTTTTCTTTTTTCTCAGGGATATCAAAAATTCGTTTATGTTCCTCGTTATGAATTTTAAAATTAGATAAGTTAAAAGATTTTTCCAATTTGAAATTTTCTGTTAGTTCAGCCTTAAATCAGTCTGAAATGTCATCAGATATTACAGATAAACTAATATGCGCCAAATCTGATACAGGTTTATTAATATACCTAAAATTATTTTGATAAAAATAATCTCTTATAGACTGTAATTCCTTTAATACATTATCCTCAGGTAAAGCAACAATTGTATAAGACATTTTACAAATAATATCCACAGTAAATATTAGGCAGATAATATTTATTTTTAAATGTAAGTCAATTTACGATTAACAAATCTACTCTCATGAAAATATTTCAAAATACAAACAAAGTAAAAAACTCAGAATTTTCTTGTTTTTATTCATATTATAAATATAATATTTACATAAAGGTTTTATATAATATTACATGTATCATGAAATTTCTAAAAGCTTTATTATATTGATTATGCTTCCCTTTATTTGCATGTTTATTTGTATCCTTTGGAATATATTTGACCAAAACATCGCAGAATGAGATAAGTGATGATAATTATGAAACACCAACGATAACATTGAATGTTTGAACATGAGATAGAACTATTAACCAAATGCCAACACTAGAAACTATATCTTTATCATTCCCCGAGTTTGGAGTAAATAATACAGATTTTATGGACTGCTCAAGAACGAGTCCCTTGTTAGTAAAAGTTATAGCAATCAATCCTATAGATCCTGATTGAAATATTTCTAGAATGAGATTTTATTACTATAATATCGATGAGCCAGATAATATTCTAGAATACAAAGAAACATGGAGCCTTTCTCCATATGTATATTTTGTAATTCCTAGAATATGATGAGAATATAGATTCTGAGTGATATTATACGATAATAATTGATGAATTGTAGATAGCAAAGATATTATTTGACAACCATCAATCTATCTTCCAAATCCATGTAAATAAGCTTAATATCGATATATTAACCTATTCCAAACTCATTTTTGAGTAATTCTACTGAATCCAATTTCTCCCATGGAAATAATTCAACATTTTTTCCATATTTCTCTACCATCTTACATTCACGACCAAAATGACCGTAAGCCGCAGTTTCTTCATAAATAGGAGAACGAAGATTGAATCTTTTTTCTATCGCGTAAGGTCTTAAATCAAATAGGTTTCAGATTTTCTCAGCAATTTCTCCATCAGTTAATGAAACTTTTGAAGTTCAATAAGTATCCACATAAACACTGAGAGGTCTAGCAATTCAGATAGCATAAGAAACCTGAATCAAAACTCTATCAGCTACCCCAGCAGCCACTAAATTTTTAGCGATATAACGAGCCATGTAAGCACCAGAGCGATCCACTTTACTCGGATCTTTTCATGAAAAAGCTCCTCATCCATGTGCTCATTTTCCACCATATGTATCCACAATAATTTTTCTTCAAGTTACTCATGTATCTCAGTTAGGTCCTCAAATCACAAATTTTCATGTTGGATTAATTTGAATATCAATCTGATCATTAAATAAAGCTTGAACTTTTTCTTCCAGTCAACCAATAAAACGAGGTAATAAAATATTGTTTACATCTTCACGAATTTTAGCCAACATTTCCTCGTCTCAAGCGAATTCATCATGTTGAGTTGAAAGAATGATTGTTTTAATTTTCAAAGGTTTATCATCGTCGGAGTATTCAATCGTGAATTGAGATTTTGCATCTGGACGA
>CAMJDC010000055.1 GCA_946404285.1 uncultured bacterium
TTTTCAAGTAAGGAAATCTATCTTGAATTTATCAAGGAAATATTTACTATCTTCCTTGCATTTATAGGTATGGCGAGCTTAGCTCAGCTGGTTAGAGCATCTGATTGTGGTCCAGAGGGTCATGGGTTCGAATCCCATAGCTCGCCCCATAAAAACGTAAATTTAGTGAAATATACACAAATCAATAAAAAATCATAAGATTACGATAATCTTATTTTTTTATGGCCAGTTATTACCAAAATAGTTAAATAAAAAAAATAAAATAATTGTTAAACAAAAATAGATTTATATGAGGGAAACAAAAAAATTGAGATTACCAAAATGGTCAATCTCCAAACTTCCTTTTAAAGAGGAAGATGAAGCTTTTAGTGTATTCATTGTTCCATTCGTTCTCTTTCCTATCGTGGGTCTAGGCCTTTTATGGAATGAATTTCATACTCCAGGACGGATTCTCATAGAAATTCTAATAATAGTTATCTTTATAGCTATTATATTAGCAATTGCATGGTGGCTGTTCATAGAAGTTGGGCTATTAAAAGAGATTAGAAGAGATTTAATGCTTGACTACGAACTCTCAAAAGATGATAAGGAAAAGGATGAAATCAAGGAAAAGCTTAAAAAGATTCTATCTGATGCTGACTACTTGAAATTCTTCTATGAAGTTGAGAAAGATCCCAAAGAAAAAAAAGAAATCAAGGGAGAACTCAAAAAACTTCTATCCGATGTCGATTACTTGAGATTCCTCTATGAAGTTGAGAAAGATCCTAAAGAAAAAGAAGGAATAAAGAAAGAACTTAACAAACTTTATGTATTCGTAAAGTAGAAAAAATTAAAGTCCTAAAACTATAAAATTTAGGACTTTTTTTTTATTCAAAAATATTCCATAAAATCTACCAAAATAAAAAAGTCTGATTTTTTTTGACTTTTTTTATGTTTCTGAGTATAATTAGTTGTGGATTTTAAATAAAATTACTCACAATGACAAAAAAAGAGTATATTCTATCCGTATTAGACATATTTCCTGACTGGGAAATGTGATGGTGAATCAAGGCGATGGTCCAGAATGACCAGCTTGATGACCATACTATAAATTTGCTTGTTATCGCATTAAAAAGAGCAATGGATAAACTCACAGCAGTTATTAAAGAAAATAAAATGCTAGAAACTATCCAAGCGGTAGAAAACCTTAATAAACAGAAAAAAGAGCAAGCAAAACAAGATGCAGAAAGTTTGGAAGAATTGGATTCTAAACTTAGTGATTTTTAATTCCTTAACCTCATAGCAAAATGACAGACAAAACAAACAAACAAGAGGTGCAAGGAATTAACGCATCTCAAAACAATCTACTTCAATGACTTGAATCTGAGCTTTGAGCATTGATTGCAGATGAAAATAGCGGATTATCAGATTTAGCATCTTTTGCTAAAAATCTAACACACAATAACGAAGAAAAAAAATTGACTAAACATAATCTGAATTTAATTAAAGCACATTTGCAGAATTGATGATTAGTTGATTTTCAATCATGAGTAAGAAACGGAAAACAATTCTGATTTGAAGTAATTGGAAATGATATCGAACCAACTCTCACTCCAAATGGAGACTGCATTATCCCCATCAATTTCCGATATGATTCACAAAGAAGAACCAAACTGTTAGTTCTCCATATCAAAGATGAAAACGGAGAAAATGTATACAGTATCCCAAATGGTGACAATAAATATGAAATTCAAATCTGAAAAGAATCTTGGGTTTACTCATTAAGCCAAGACAAAGATGGTTTCCATCTATTAGTTAATAATTAATTTTACTTATTAATATATATCAAAATGGCAGCAGAAGTATTTACTCCAGACGTTGTAGATGCAACACCAACACCAACTCCAGACGTTGCAGAAGCAACACCAACAACTCCAGAAACATGAACAACAGAGTTGGAAGGTTCAAAAAAATCAGAGCCACTAACTGAGGATGAAGTAAAAAAAAATTCAGAGATAACAGAATCGTCAGTACAGATATTAATGCAAATAAAGGAACTGGAGGATATCATCCAAGATATTCAGAATTCTCCAGAAGTGGATGATTACAAGGCTGTAATACATGAATACAATAGTTTGAAGGATAAAATATGGATAAAGATGCAAGAAGACCAAAACTTCCAAAAAGCAATGGAGGAAATATGAAAACATGTAGACGATAGCAATAAATCATTAGATGAACGAGAAGAACCTGATGCTTGAGAATATGCAGTTAATATAGTTAAAGATCCAGCATCACAGCAACAAATAACAAATATAATCAAAGTCTACAGAGATTGATATGATAGTCTAAATTCTGACCAAAAAGATGCATTAGACAAAAATCTAAAATTATTCAAAGATGATATTACAAATATTTTCAAACATTTAATAGAAAAAAAAGCTGCCTAAATGACAGCTCTTTTTTTTATGTAAATATATCCACCAAATATTAACAACGTTGCTACAATAATTCATATCAAATTTCCTCTTGGTCATGTTTCTGGAACTGCGGTTATTACCGTCCTTGTAATAGTTTCAGAATTTTTTGTTTTGTTTAGATTTCCTCCATCTATTCATATACTTAATTGCACATTATCTCATCAATTGTCAGGTGCTAACATAACTTTCTGAGTTATATTTCATTCTCTCATGTAAGAGAATTCCTGATCTTTGATATCCACAGTTCATATATGAGTCCACACTCCCAAATCTGAATTTCGAACGCTTACGTCAACGTATCATCAGTCCGACACATTAGTTCGAGATATTGTCACATTATCTCAATGAGTTGTATAAGACGTATTTGTAATTACAGTATTTGATGCGAATGAAAATCAAATAGAACTTAATAAACTTAAACATAAAAAAGCAAGGAACTTCCTCATACTTCATGTAAAAACTAAAAGCCACCAAATCCTTATAAATTTATCAAAATAAAAATCAAATTAAAAAATTAATTATATATTCTTATAAAAAACTATATTATAAAATATTATTGACAATCTTAATTTATATGATGCAAACAAATAACACATTAAAAAACACGAATTACGTAAATTATTTTTATAAAGTAAATATTTATTTTGAATTTTTATAAAAAAGAAAAACTATTGTTATATGGAAATAGATATTTTATTTGCAATTACCAAATATAATGATATAAGATTTTTTATTGAATGTTTAAGCAATTAAAATTTTTATTTAGTTTTTTACCAAATTAACCATGAAAAAATCACTATTATCTTTGGTGTGTGTGGGAGTTCTTGCATTTGGAATTACAAGTGCACAATCTGTTATTTCAGATTTATTTGATGGATCTAATCCAAAAGGAGACTGAGCGTATGCAGAATTATTAAATTCGTACGATAACAGTTGGTGATATTCCAACAGTGATTCTATCACATGTGATGGAGATAATGGAACTATAACTATCAAATCACCTGTACTTGCAGATTCTTTATTATACGAAGCACCTGCATATCGCATATTCCTTAGTCCTTACCGTGTTAGCAAATTAAGTTCAAACGACTTAAACGTTGATAAATCAAAAATCTTAATGAAAGAAGTAAAAAGAGATGGAAACTCTGATGAAGTAAGCTTTACACTTTCAAGCTCAGACGGATTAAGTGAAGATCAAGCATATTTCGGATTCATAGTTCCAATTAACGACTACGATGAAATAGGAACTCCATCTAGAGAGGTATGTTTCAAAATATCAAACAATTCATGTATGTGGGATGAGGCATGTGATGCTTTAGATAATGTATCAAACATTGAATTGTGATGAGAAGTTTCAGATAATCATCCATCAGCATGAAATTGTGTATGAATGGATATGGCAAATGTTTCACATACAGTCGATGGAAACAAACTTACATTAACATGGACTGCAGTTCCTGATGGAGATAATGTAGAAATAGCAATCTTTGATAAAGATGCAGAAGAATACAGAAGTTTATGAACAGTTCCAATGAGCGATGAAAAATTTGAATATACATTAGAAAAGGATGGAGAACAAAATTTCTCTCTCACAAATGGATGTAGAGAATTACGTTATAAAGCTGATGCAAAAGCTACTCCAACAGAGAAAAAACCAGAAATTCCTGCAACACCAGCTACATGACCAGCAGAAAATATTCTTATCATAGCACTTGCTGCTATATTGATTTACGGAGTTTACGCAGTATGCTTCAGAAAATCTACAAACAACTAAGATCAATTAAATCAAATAAATTAGCCAACCTTCAAGGTTGGCTTTTTTTAATCCGAATAAAAAGTTATACCTGAAAATGAAATTTTAGAGAAAATTAAAGCTAATAAATTGTTAATTATTAATTTTTTCGTTTCATCAGTAGTCTTTAGAAACTCAGATAGATCAATCTCATAAATATCGATTCCAAACTCATACTCTTTTTCAATTATCGTAATTTCATTCACTATAAATTTGTCCATCATCAAAATATTCAACTCGATATCAGTCTTTTCGAATTGTATTATATTTTCATTTTTCTAAAATTTGTCAGTCTTGTGAAATTGTTATATAAAATCAATCAACTGGATTACCATTGTGTTGTTCTCATGTTCATAAAATATTTCAAAAATCATCATAATAAGTACTATATGAAAATCAATTTCAATTATGTTTTCTTATTGCTAATATATTTCAATTATTATAATAATTAATACTTTCTCAAGTTAAAATTCAATCATTATAATTTGCAATAAAACTAATATTTCAATTATTATAATATCAAGTTCAAATTCAATTTAAGTCTCATATGAATAAAATTTGTCAGTTATTATGTACATAAACATTAAATCATTTAAATTTTCAGTCTTCAAAATATCAAGTTCATAAAATATTTCAATCTTCATTATAATAAGTATAAGTTTCAATTCAAATTTCATCAATTTTTCATATTTTGAATAAATTTCAATTTATATAATATCATGTATAAGTTCAATTTAATCCATAATTTACCAAATTATATTCATTTTTAATATTTCAGTTATCGTAGTAAGAAACATTATATCAATTAGAATTGAAAATGTAATTAATATTTCAATTATTATAATATCAAGTTCATATTTCATTTAATGAATCTCTATATTTTGTATTTTTAATATTTCAATCTTTATAATATCAAGTATAAATCAAATTATTTAAATCTCAATTTATATAATTAATAGAAAAATCTTTTTCTATATTTCAATTTTCGTAATAAAATACATTATATCAATCTTCTAATCAATTAATAAGTTGTCATTTTTCGCTAATTTGTCAGTTATCATTTTTCGCTAATTTGTCAGTTATCATAATAATCAGTATATTCTAAATAAGAACAAAGTCTTAAAATATCACTAAAATCATAAATATTTCAATTTTTATATAATTCTCTAATAAGTGAAATTTTTGGTATTTTTATTTTAAAAAACATATTACGTTTAACATATCAATCTTCCGTCGTTATAACATCAGAACTTAAATTTTTTCGTTTTATATTGGACCATTCAATAGTATCAATTTTTCAATTATGATACATATCTTTATATAAAACAGTTCATTCACCTAAATTTAAAGTTATTTCAGTTCAATATTCCACCCTAAAATCTTTACTCATTGTAAATCTCATATTACCATCATCATTTTTGTAGAATTTTAAAGTTTTATTATTGATAACAAGTAGAATAATTCCACTAATAACAATAATTCATAAAATCAACCATAAAATAATCTTTAATAAGATTTTGATGATTTTTCGCAGGATTTTGAAGAATTTTTTCATTTTTATTTTTGTCAAATTAAAAAATAGCATATTAATTATATACTAAATTTTAAAAATGTCAAAAATTTCTAATGTTTTTTATGTCTAGCAGAAGTGTACATATCAAAACATTTATACAGCCACTTATTCAAAACTAAATCATAACTACCCCATTGTTCAATTTTTTCTCCTCAAAGTGACTCTTTAAAAGCACTTACTCATGCGAGTGGGTGGTCTGGAAATCATGTTGGAGCTCATCACATCATATCACATCTTGCATATCCGTTATCTCTTGCCCAACAGAATGCATTATATTTCAAAAATTGCTGTCATCCATAGGCATTTTTTCATCTTTCAGAAAATCCATACAAATATATCATAGTTTTTCAGTCAAATGCACATACACTTCATG
>CAMJDC010000056.1 GCA_946404285.1 uncultured bacterium
TTATATCTCAGATGTCACTTGTAAATATATCAATTCACAGAGATTGAATTTTTTGAATATTTTTTATTTCCTCATCACTTAGTCTTAAGTCTTTTATATCTCAGATATCGTTTGTAGATATTTTAAATCACAGTGATTGAATTTTTTGTATATTTTTTATTTCCTCATCATTTAATTTTAAATTTTTTATATCTCAGATGTCACTTGTAAATATATCAATTCACAGAGATTGAATTTTTTGTATGCTTTCTATTTGTTCATTGCTTAGTTTTAAGTCTTTAATATATATTATGTAGTCTATATTTATATCAACTCATAAGTTTTTGATTTTTTGTATGTTTTCTATTTCCTCATCACTTAGTTTTAAGTTTTTTATATTTCAGATGTCGATTGCAAATATATTAATTCATAGGTTTTTGATTTTTTGTATGTTTTCTGTTTGTTCATCACTTAGTTCTAAGTCTTTAATATATATTATGTAGTCTATATTTATATCAACTCATAAGTTTTTGATTTTTTGTATGTTTTCTATTTGTTTACCGCTTAGTTTTAAATTTTTTGTGTATCAGATATCGTATGCAGTCATTTCAATTCAAAGTTCTTGAATTTTTTGTATATTTTCTGTTTCATCTTCACTTAGTTTTTGGTTTTTTATAAATCGGATATTACCTGTAGATATATCAAATCACAGAGATTGAATTTTTTGTATATTTTCTATTTCCTCATCATTTAATTTTAAATTTTTTATATATCTGATACCGTTTGTGGATATTTCGATTCAAAGTTCTTGAATTTTTTGTATGTTCTCTATCTCCTCATCACTTAGTTTTAAGTCTTTAATATGTTTGATATCGTCTGCAGATATATCAATTCACAGAGATTGGATTTTTTGTATGTTTTCTATTTGTTCACTACTTAATTTTAGTTTTTTTAATTCTTCGATGTTATGTGTTTGTAGTTCTATTCAAAGGATTTGTAGTGTTTTCATGATCTCAATATCATTTGAATCAGTTTCTAGAATTATTTCTAAGTTGTTGGCATCTATTTTGATTCCGTTATTTATAAAATTTTCGATTTTGTTAAATCATTCTTCATCAAGTTCTATTTTTGAAATTATTTCAATGTTATTTATGTTTATTTCGATTCAAAGTTCTTGGATTTTTTGTATGTTTTCTATTTGTTGTTTGTTTAAGTCTTTAATATATTTGATATCGTCTGCAGATATATCAATTCACAGAGATTGGATTTTTTGTATGTTTTCTATTTGTTCACTACTTAATTTTAGTTTTTTTAATTCTTCGATGTTATGTGTTTGTAGTTCTATTCAAAGGATTTGTAGTGTTTTCATGATCTCAATATCATTTGAATCAGTTTCTAGAATTATTTCTAAGTTGTTGGCATCTATTTTGATTCCGTTATTTATAAAATTTTCGATTTTGTTAAATCATTCTTCGTCAATTTCTATTTTTGAAATTATTTCAATGTTATTTATGTTTATTTCAATTCAAAGTTCTTGAATTTTTTGTATGTTTTCTATTTGTTGGTTTGTTAAATCTTTAATTTTGTAAATGTCGCTTGCGTTTATTTTTAATCAAAGTTTTTTTATTTCTTTGATTTTTGATTTTTGGTCTTTTGTTAATTTGTCATTTAAAACTTTGTTTATTATTTCTCATAACTTTTTTAAATTTTTTTTGTCGTCTTCATCAAGTCATAATGCATTATCATTGTAAAGATCTATTATTTTATCAATTATTATTCAAATAATTTTTATATCTTGTTTTTTGAGTGATTCCATTAATCATTCATTTAGTTTATTGCTTTCTATTTTTCATTTGTTTGTTTCTTTGAATACTCATTCGATTTTATCATCGTCTTTGTTTGTTGTGTCAATAATTTCATTTATTTCTTTTATTAAAACTTTTAGATTATTATCTAGTTCTACTGTCTTGTTATTTAAATCTTCGTATTTTGTAATTTCGTTTGTCATTATTTTTTTGAGTTTAAATTATTTACATTTTTATTATACTTTTTTTCTTTTTTTTTGTCAAAAAATTTGAGACTTTTTGTGTATTGAGTTTTTTATGAGAACTATTATAATTAATTATTGTTAAAATTTTTTCATATTAATAGCTCACATGTTGATGAAATACGATGATTATTTACTTAAAATATTAAAAGATGAATGTCCTTTTTGTGATGTTAAAAAAGAATATGTAATTGAAAAGTCTAGATATTTTATGGTTGTTCTTGCGAGAGCTCCATATATTAAAGATCATATATTGATAGTACCCAATAGGCATTTAGTTCGTTTATCTGAAATTACTCCAAAAGAGTGATGAGATTTGGTTTTGATGATTGAAAAGTGGATGAGAAAGATGTAAGCCTTACATAGTGAAGTGAATCTTTTACTTAGGGATGGGGTGGCTCATGGAGTTCTATGAAAAGTATTATGTTACAGTGATTGATGAAAAATGAGAAAGAGAAGTAAAAAGTCTGAGTGGAGGTCAAAGAACAGTTTTGAAATTAGTGTGAATGTTGGCAGTTTCTTCGTATTTGCGTACTCCCCTATTGTTTTTGGATGAAACGATTAATAATTTGGATGCAGATACAGTTTGAAAAGTTTCTGAAATGATTAATAATTTTGTGAAACAGAGAACTATGAAATTCTATACAGTTACGCATAATAAAGAAATTCAAGATATGCAGATTTGGGATGAGGTGATTGAAGTGAATTAAAGAACTTCTCCATCATCTTTTATTTTCTGGATTATTGATTCGTTTGCCTTTATAATTGTTTTATGTAGTTTGTCTCGTTTATTTGCTGGTGTAATTGCTAGCATACTGATAACATTATTAAATTTTAATCATGATTCGGGATGTTCGGTTAGACTTATTATATCGATTGCATATTTAATCATTTTTTTTGTTTCGTTTTTTTGATTTTCTTTTGCTTTTGGGTTTTCGTATCTTATGTAGAGTCATCATTCGCTTTTATCCTTGTTTAAAATAGATTCTATTAATTGATATAATCAACATTCACTTCCAAATCATGCAATGCTATATTCTATTCATTCTCAAAAATCTTGTATATTTTCTCTTAAGTTTGCTATAATTTCTTCTTTGGCATTTGCTATATCTGTTCAAAATACTCCTACTCTATCTGGATTAAAATAAGTATCCCAATTATGCTGGCCTTCGTGTCGTGTTGCTCTTTCAAGCCGATGATTATTTACGTCTGAGTTAATTATTGATATAGTTCCTTCAAGTTCTTGTATTTTACAATATGCATTATAATATCATCATGGAAGATTTTTTCAAGGGTTTAGTTTAAAATCATGATCGTGAATAATTTTAAAAGTTTTTTTATCTCAAATATAGAAAGCAAATCCAACTCAATGTTGTTTAACCGTTATATTATCTGAAATTTCTGATATTGTATTTGAGTCAGTAATTCATTTCGTTGCACATAATAATTCTTTAGGAGTTTTATATGGTCAATTTTTAAAATCAAGATATTTACGAACAGTATTAAATTTATCTACGATAGTATATATTTTTGTCATAATTCATAATCTTTCTGATTGTGATATAGTTTGTAAATCTTCATTTATTGCCTTTATGATTTCGTGTGTTTCTATATCTCTATTCTCTTTTATTATGTTTTGTATATATTGTTGAATATTTTCAACTATTGTTCATTTAGTGTAGTATTCGTGCATTTCTATTTGTTCTGGTGTGTACTCATGTCATTCATATTTATTTTTGCTTGGGTTTTCTAATATCTCTTGATTCTCTCTTATTATTTTTAATTCATTTACTCCCAATTTTGCTCATTCTTTATTTAGATCTTTTGTAATTTCTATTTCTTTGTTGGTTAATTCAACATTTTTTATAGTTTTAATATCTTCTGCATTTGTTTGGATTCATTGTTGTATAATATTTTTAATATTTTTTGTTTCTTTTTCAGTTAATCATTTTATGTATTTTATCTCAAATGAATATCAAATTATTTCTTTTAGTTCTTCTATATGTTTTAAATCATTATTTGATATGTCTTTTATTTCTTCTATATCTTCCGTTCTTATGTATATTCATAATTCTTTTATTGCTTTAATATTCTCGATTTCTCTATTAGTTAAATCTTTAATATATTTTATATCATCTCGTGATATTAAAATCCACATTTCATAAATTTTTATTATATTTTCAATTTCATTATCATTTAGTCCTTTAACATTTTTAATGTCTCTATAGTTTCTTATTAAAAATTTTAATTTTTCTATATTTTTTAAATCAGATTCATTTATTTCTATTTCCTTTATAACTTTTATATCTTTTGAGTCTATTAAAATTCCTCATATTTTTTTAATTTTTTTTACATTTTCTATTTCTGTATCTGTTAATATTATGTCTTTTATATCTTCTATATCTTCAGAGTATATAAAAATTCATGTTTTTTTGATTCTTCTTAAATTTTCTATTTCCGTATCTGCTAAATCCATTCCATTGATTTTTTCTTTATCTTTTCAATTTATTGTAATTCATATGGTTTCTAAGCGATTTACATTGTTTTTTTCTTGATCTAAAACTTCTCAAATTATTTCTTGAGTAGATTCTTGTTGGCCATTTATTTTTGAATTTTTTCAACTATCTCATCCATCAGTTGGTGTAATTATTCCCATTTTTATAATTTTTTAATAAAATATATATGATTATATTTAAATTGATTTATTTTGTCAAAAAAATGGGGACTTTTTTATGTATTGAGTTTTCGTAGAGAACAGTTATATTATTTTTGTTTTGTATTTTCATTTTTATTGGTATTCATAAGTTATGAAATATGATGATTATTTGTTAAAAGTATTGAAGGATGAATGTCCTTTTTGTGATGTTAAAAAAGAATATGTAATTGAAAAATCTAAATATTTTACGGTTGTTCTTGCGAGAGCTCCATATATTAAAGATCATATATTGATGGTACCCAATAGGCATTTAGTTCGTTTATCTGAAATTACTCCAAAAGAGTGGTGAGATTTGGTTCTGATGATTGAAAAGTGGATGAGAAAGATGGAAACGATTCATAGTGAGGTAAATCTTTTACTTAGAGATGGGGTTGCAAATTGAAAGGTTGGTAAAAGTATTGACCATTTGCATTTTCATATAGTCCCAGATATTCCTGTTTATTCTACCAATTCATGATGAAATAGAGAAATATATACTGATTATCAATTGGAAAAAGAAACTTCTGTTTTCAAAGATAAATTTAATTTAAAATAGATTCAGATGAATGTACTATTCGACCAAGAAAAATTAGAAATTCGAGCGAAAGAGCATAAAATTCCACAATTCAAAGTGAAACAGATTTTTTTCGAATTATTCAAAAATCAGCGTATTGAGTGGGATGAAATGACTACCCTATCGAATCAACTGAAAGATGAATTGAAATCTGAATTCTCTATTTTGTCGCTAAAATGTATTGAAACTGTAGAAGCTGAAACTACTACGAAATTTGCGTTTCAGACTAATGATGGATATACGGTGGAAGCAATTATAATGTATCATTGGCAGGATGAAAAATATATAAAAAATAATAAAAGAAAGCTGAATCGTATAACGCTTTGTATTTCTTCTCAGATTGGTTGTCCCGTGAATTGTTTATTTTGTGTGACGTGAAAACTTTGATTTACTAGGAATTTAACTTGGGATGAAATTATAAGTCAGATTTTGTATGCTAATGCTTATATTTTTAAACGTTTTGGAAAAAAGGAAGACTGAACTCATTGGTGAGTGAGAAATGTAGTGTTTATGTGAATGGGAGAACCACTTTTGAATTATGATGAAGTGAAAAAATCTGTAGAAATTATGCTTCAGCAGGATAG
>CAMJDC010000057.1 GCA_946404285.1 uncultured bacterium
GCAACAGCCTTTTAAGCTGGTGGTCCTGGGTTCGATCCCCAGCTACCCCAAATTAGACTCTTGTTTTTTTTAACGTAAAAAATCACTTGAGAATTTATAGATTATATTTATGTTATCATCGTGTGATATGTTTTTAGTTAAACAAAAATACTATGTCTTTCTCTTCAAAACTGATGAAACTATTCATTAAAGCTCGTTATCGCGTGAATATTACATGAATGGAATTATTAAACGAAAAATGATCAAATCTGATTTTTCCATCACATGTAGCATTAATGGATCCTGTGATTATGTTCGCTTTTTTATGAGATAAAAAAAGATTAAGCCCAGTAGTAACGGAAGATTACTACAATGTCCCAGTTTTGAAACAAGTCTTCAAATCTATTTGAGCAATCCCTATTCCAGATTTGACAAAAAATAGCAAAGAATTAGATACTTCTGATATAGTTTGAAATATTAAAAAAGCTTTAGAGAATGACAGTAATATTTTACTTTATCCTCAATGAGCATTAGCTCGTCAAGGATTCCAATCAATCGTAGGTAAAAAAACAGCTTTTCTTATCACTCAAGAAGCTCCAAAAGATACAAAAATTCTGACAGTAAGTATACGTTGATTACGATGATCTCGTTCATCTCGAGCATGGACATGAAAAGCTCCTAATCTTGCATTATTTGTTCTCAAAGGATTACGATTTATCATATGAAATCTATTCTTCTTCGTTCCAAAGAGAAAAGTAGAGATAGAAATCAAAGATTCTACAGCATTACTACATAAAGTAGAGAAAAAGTGACTCGACGCATTCAATCAAGAGTTGGAGAAAATTTATAACGCAAAATGAGAAGAAAAACTAAATTATTTAACAGGTTTATGTTGGTATAATACTACCAAAAATCATAAAGAACCAGCTGTAATTGAGTGATCAATTAAAGATTTAAAGAGAAGTTCTTTCAATTGAAACGCAGATATTCCGGCAGACATTTTGAATAAGATTACAGCTATCGTGAAAAAGATAAAACCTGAATTTAGTTGAAAACTATGATTAGACACAAATTTAATTCTAGACTGCTTTTTCGATTCTCTCGATATGGCTGAACTGAAATCTACAGTTCAATCAGCTTTTTCTGATGCTTCTAATCCACCACTTTTAGACCTAAAAACAGTAGGAGATGTAGCAATGATGGCAATTTGACAGTCAGCTACCACTGAGGAAATGAAACCATGTGATTGGAAATATTCAAAAGATTCGAAATTGATTTATGCACACATGAAAAGTTTGATAAACAAGGATTCTACAATTTTAGATTTGATGAAAGCATCCCTAAAAGATAATAAATCTGATGGATTTTGTTACGATTCAATCTTCTGAGTTCAGAGTAGAAAAGATTTCCTCATAAAAGCATACTTAATCGCAGATTTACTCAAAAAAATGCCATGAGAAAAAATTGCAATAATGTTGCCTTCATTATCTGCAACTTCACTCTTAGTTACAGGTTGTTATCTAGCTAAAAAGATTCCAGTTATGCTCAACTGGACACAATCAGAAGAAGCTTTTGCTCATTGTATCAAATCTCAAAATGTAAAGGTAATTCTGACTGCTAAATCATTCTTCCAAAAAGTTCAAACTCCATGGTTACAGAAATATAAAATGACATTCTTTGAAGACGTTTTGAAAGATATTTCGTTAACTCAAAAATTGACTGCAGTTTACAAATCCATGAGATTTAAAATTCCTACAGATATTTCAAAAATCGCAGTTGTATTATTCACTTCATGAAGTGAATCTTTGCCAAAAACAGTAGAATTAACACACGAAAACGTTTTGAACGACCTATTATGATCCGCTGGAATAGTAGGAATAAGAAAAAGTGATGTAGAAATCTGCTTTTTGCCACCGTTCCATTCATTTGGATTTGCACTATGAATTGTAATGCCTCTTATTTCATGAACTAGAATCGTATTTACTCCAGATCCAAATGACTCCAAAACTATAGCAGATTTAGTTGAACATACGAAAGCATCATTACTTTGTTCTACTCCAACATTTCTTAATGGAATAGTTCAAATCGCAAAAGATGATCAGCTTAAATCTTTACGTATTGCTATTGTTTGAGCAGAAAAATGTCCAAAAGAATTATTTACAAAATTCTCTAAAAAAGCTCCAAATGCTACAATTATTGAATGATATGGAATTACAGAATGTAGCCCAGTTATTGCAGTAAATCCATTCAAACGTGGAGCAGAAATCAAAAGATGAACAGTCTGACTGCCTATTTTATGACAAACAGTTAAAATCTTAGATTTAGATACTCACGAAGAACAACCAGCTAAAAAAGAATGAATGATTTACGTAAGTTGACTAAATGTTTTCTGATGATATATAGACAAGAAACTTGAATCTCCATTCGAAGAATTTAATGGTAAAAAATGGTATAAAACAGGAGATTTATGATATTTAGACAAAGATGGATATCTCACTATTTCGTGAAGACTTAAAAGATTTGTAAAAATAGCATGAGAAATGATTTCACTTCCTGCTATTGAAACTGTTCTTTCTCGTAAATGGAAGCATAGTGATTGAACAGAATGTTTAGCAATTGAATCAGAAGAAAACGATTGAAGCGTGAAATTAACCTTATTTACAACAGAAAAACTCTGAACTTCTGAGGTAAATGATTATTTACATTCACAATGAGTGACAAACCTAGTTGGTATCGATGCGATAATTCAATTAAAAGAGATTCCAATGCTTGGTACATGAAAGGTCGACCACGTTCAATTAAAGTCGATTTTACAATCATGAGTAACGGAACAACCTAGTAAAACTAATACAAAAAACAAAGAAGAAAAATCAGAAAAAACAAAGAAAGAAGTTTCAAGAAAAATAAAGAAAAAATAATTTTTATATTTTCTATCCAAAAAATGTATTTTTCTACAATGATATGTGATGATTCACTATATCAACAAGCTAGATGATTTTTTCTTCAACAATGAAGAAGTGATTTATTACATAGAGAACCAAGTTCTTTAATAGGAGCTTACATGATTACACAGCAAATGTTTAAACTTTGAAAAACATGATTTTCATTCAGCGAATGAGTCTTTTCGTACGAAGAACTCTATTATTCGACGGCACATAGTTGAGATTTGCTTATGGTGATAATCGATACTAAAAGAGTTGCAGTAGATGTAGAATATGTTTTACCAAGAGATGAATCTTTACTCCAAAATGTTCATATTCCAGATTCTTCGTTTTCACCACGAGAAAATTTCTATCTACAGCGATGCTCAAAAGAATGTCTTACAAAATTTTTAAGTCTGAATAGCGGGGAAATGCAGGAGATGAGTATATCATCACTCATATGAAACCAGCATTTTTCTATAAATGAGCGAAAATTTGAATACTTATGTATTATAAACTATAAATGAAAAGAATATCCAATACATATAAACATAGATAACTGAAAAGTATTCGCTCTTTTACAAGAAGATAACAATCCTGATACAGCATATTAATCAACTTTATTTTCTCATTCAAAATGATCTTCCTTTTTGTCGTCCTGTCAACAAGGAAGTTTTTTTATAAGGAAAAGATATGCATTCACACCAAAGAAAAGTAACGCCATAATTACAAAAATTATAATCTTATTCATCCTATTCGTTCCCTGCATAAGCATCAAAATCATCATTACAACAGACCAAATCCACACAAATGCACGTACTTCTCACCTAGTTCGTCATAAACGTAATAAACGATGATGCATATGTTTATAATCTCATTGCATTGGTGACCTTTTCAATACAAATATCCTATAAAATATTATCCATATCGCATCAAAAATTACTAACGATAAAGCAACGATAAGTGTTCATATCTTCGTTCCTCAGAGAACGGAGAGATACGCTAAACCAAACGCAAGGAACATTGTTCAGATATCTCTAATCAAAGCTCTAGGTTTAAATTCTATAACGGTATAAACTAGTGAAATTATTGCTAAAACGAGAGATAAATCTTGAACAAAAATCAAAGTATCATAATTTGTATATTCTGTGTATGATGGAAGTACCACCCACTGGATTAATCCAAAAATAGTAAAAAATCAGATTGTTAAAATTCAGTTTCATTGAGCATTAATTCAATCTATCCAATTCACAGCATTAGTTACAAATGCCGACCAAATCGCAAATAAAACATATAAAGCCCATTGAGGTATAATTATTGCCTTACTTCAAAGCATGAATTCGAAATTTTCAATTCCACTAATATATAGAGCTAAACATGCGGCAATTAAATGCACCAAAAATCTTCACCAAGCTGGAATTTTAAACTTAATTTTCCCAATATATTCGAGTTCTGTAATTATTTCCACTATAACTATCAAAGTTCCTCATGCCAAAAATCACAGCAATAAATTATTCGTCCACATTTCAGGGAAGAGCAATGCGATTATAATCAGAAAAATCAGATAAACTACAATTCATTGCATTGTAGGCACAGGTTTTCTCGTTCATTTTAAGTCTTTTCCAGGTTTATCGAGAATATTCAACTTTCTAAAAATCTTAATTCCACACCAAGAAAGGAATGTGGTTACAGCAAGGATACAAAGACATTTTAATCGAATATTCATTTTCATAACAATAATGAATAAAAATCAGAATTTTTACTTTTCTTTCTTTTGTAAATATAACGAATCACTCAAAAATAACAAATAAGTTAACAAAAAATATCCACCAAAAACCAAAATGATATATATAAATAAATTCATATGCTGAACTGATAAATTATATCATCGATGAATCAATACTCAAATCAATATTGCAACCACAATCCTCCAAATTTTTTGTCAGATTTTTAAATTTTTCAAATATTTTTGCTGATAAAATTTATACATTAATAAGGCAATCAACCCTGTAGCAATGAAATGCAACAACGAAGTAAAGATTCCCCTTCCCAAAACCATTCCCCAGATTCATTCTTGACTAGAAGAAAAAAGCTCATTTCCTAAATAAAAAAGATTTTCAATGATACTAAATCATAGTGCTATAAATATAGAAAAAAACAATAAATCCGAAGAATAAAAATCGGTTTTACTTACTTCATTTTCGGTTGCTCAAATCTTCAAAAACTCCTCTGAATATGCTAAAACAAAATAATACAAAACTGTAGCAGAAATTCATGCCGTTAAACCAAAAATTCCAACCACAGCAAACAATATAATTCGAACTAAAAATAAAAATCGAATCTGTTTTTTCTTCCAATTTCTAGTTATTAATATCAAAAATATAAATATTAAGCCACAATATAGCAAAAATAAACTCCGCCATCAAAAAGAAAGTTTCTCGTCATGAATCGCTTTTAAATCAGGGAAAATAGCTTCGACTATAAAATTAAACGCAAATAGAGATCACACCAACAAAAAACTAGTTCAAAATAATTTTCGAGAGATTTTCCTTTCTTGTTTAGCAAAAATATGCTGAATTAGCCAAATCCAAAAATATCAAAGTAATATACATACAATTATAGATCAAAGTATCTTCATCCAATTCATAAAAATAAATTCATCATATAGCTTGTATCGTATGTTTTTGTATAAATTTTTCAAGTAAGGAAATCTATCTTGAATTTATCAAGGAAATATTTACTATCTTCC
>CAMJDC010000058.1 GCA_946404285.1 uncultured bacterium
GCATTTTCAAAAGCTATTTTCAGTAGCTCTCTATATGATTCTTTTATTTCACTTTTATCAAATATATTTAATTTTAACAACTCTGGCACAACATCTATTGCCCAACTAGAGTCTGATTTTGCATTTTCAAAAGCTATTTTCAGTAGCTCTCTATATGATTCTTTTATTTCACTTTCATCCAATATTTTTAATTTCAACAACTCAGGCACAACAACTTTTGCCCAACTAGAGTCTGATTTTGCATTTTCAAAAGCTGTTTTCAGTAGTTCTCTATACCATTTATGATCGCTTTTATCCAATATATTTAATTTTAACAACTCTGGCACGACATATTTTGCCCAAAAAAAGTCTAATCTTGCATTTTCAAAAGCTGTTTTCAGTAGCTCTCTATACCATTTATGATCGCTTTTATCCAATATATTTAATTTTAACAACTCTGGCACGACATATTCTGTCCAATTAGGGTTTGATTTTGCATTTTCAAAAGCTGTTTCCAGTAGTTCTCTATATTCATTTTTTATTACTTGATTTTCAATGGATTTGGGATTAGTTTTTAATAATCTCAAAAATTCTTCAATTTTTTCATTTTCTATATCTTTGATTGTGTTTGGAGTGTTCATTTAGAAAATTTATGCTAATAAATATTAACATATTATATACAAAAATATTCAATTTGTCAAATTTTTGAGGATTTTGTTGTTTGACTATAAATGATTTACTCCAAAATAAATTTTCTCATTTCTTTTCTGACTTCTTTATATTTTGGATATAGACTTTCTACTACTTTCCAAAATTTATCTGAATGATTTTTTTGTACCAAATGAGCACATTCGTGGGCGGCTACATACTGAATATATTTCTGTGGTAAATGAACGAGCTGTAAATTTAAAACTATATCTTGTTTAGAGGAGCATTGTCATCGGCGAGCTCTCATTTTTCTGATTCCCAATGATTTATATGGTACTCACAATTGATCAGAAAATTTATCCACCCATTCTTTGGAATATTCCAAAAGAATTTCTTTCAATTTTTTTTCTTTAGTAGCTTTTGAATAAGTTTTATCATTATCAAAAAAATCTGACCAAGAAAGTTTTTCTCAGAATATCAAAAGTTCATCATCTGTCGTAGATTTTAGCTTTTCTTTTTTTGAATATCTTTGATATAATTTTTCACCTCTGCCCAAAAATTCAGTTAAGAATTTTTCGTTATTTTTGAGTCTAGTTGGAATAGTAAAAACAACTATACCATCACGATTGATTCTGGCATATGCGTTACGAGTATTTTTGTAGATTATTTCGTGGGGGAAGTCCATTTTTAATTAGTAATTAAAATCCAGATTGCAAATCCAGCATTTTCTTATATTTTCAGTTCTTTCTAATTAATGATTGATGAGTTCAATCTTCAATAACTTTTCAATCTTCAAATAATAATATTCTATCAGCAGATTTTACGGTTTGTAGTCTGTGGGCTACAATAATTACAGTCTTTCATTCAAAAAGATTATTTAGTGCTTGAGAAATTTCTTCTTCATTGAAGCTATCTAGTGCCGAAGTAGGCTCATCAAGCAAAATTATATCAGGATTTTTTAGCATAATTTTAGCGATAGCTAATCTTTGTTTCTGTCATCACGATAATCTCACTCATTTCTCTCAGATTTCAGTCTGAAGTCATTCTGAAAAATTATAAATAAATTCACATTTTGCAGCCTTTATAACTTTTTTTAATTTGGCATCAGATGGTTGCTCTTTTAGAGCATAAACTAAATTATCATAGATAGTTCCGTCAAAAACCGATGGATCTTGGGTTAAAAATCAGATATGAGAAAAATAACTATATAAATCCACATGATGAATTTCTTGTTTATCGACAAATATTTCTCATTCTGAGAGTAGTAAATATCATGCAATTAATTTCATCAGAGTAGTTTTTCATGAACCGCTTTCTCATACAAAAGCAGTTTTTGTTCATCATTTTAAATCTAATGAAAAATGTTCAAATATATTTCTATCTTCAGTATATCCGAAAGTTATATCTTTAATTTCAATATCTCCAGATTTATATTTGAATGGCGTACCTTTGAATTCATTTTTCATTTTTGGAATTTCTGAAAAAGTATTTCGTAATTTTTGAACTCCAGCAAATTCGTTAGTAAACTCTTTATAAAGTTGGGCAGAATTGTCTATTACTTTTTGGAATAAAGTGGCAGATGCAAGTAATCATACGAATAGAGATAAATCTCAGTTATTGTTTATGACTAAATATCAATAGTATAGTATAAATATATTAAGTAAAAATGAGAAGATAGTTCAAACCCGATAAATTAACCAAGCCCAATTGTTTATTTTTATATGTGATTTAAAGGCTGTTTGTAAGATTTCATTATCTTTTTCTATTTCAAATTGTTCTTTATTGTTTTGTAAAATTTCCATTTTGGACATTATCATTTTTACAAATTGTCTTCAATGTTCAGCCATAATTCAGCGTTTGCTTACCATTTCAGGTAAACGTCTTTTTTGAAAACTTTTTATCAAAAGGAAGATTATGCAGAAAATTACAAGAAAAATAATTATAAACTTTATTCACCCAGTTAAATAAATCTGATATAATACATATATAGAAGTGATTATTAGGTCGGGTACTCTTTCACTAAGTTTTTTGAATAATCACCACCACAGATTTATTCCATCATTCATAATGAATTGAAGTTTTCATGTTCATAATTTTTCTACGGTAGTATTGTCTAATTTGAAGAATTCGGGAAATAATTTTTTTTGGATTAGTTGAGTTCACTTGTATTGGATACCGATGGACTGATTTCTGATTATATAATTAAATGCGATATATACCAATACGATTACAATATAAATAATAATTAGATTTTTTACTCATTCAGCATTATAATCTTTTATCAATGTGGTAGCTCTTTTAAAAATTTCAACTGTTAGGATAGTGAAGAAAGAAAAAAAACAGTGTGAAAAAAACGATTTTAATAAAAATCACCAATTTCATTTTACAGGAGCAAAAAACTTTTTAAAAGCTGATTGTTCCTTTTTTTCTTTTGCCATGTGGATAGAGAAAATTTAAACTAACTATAATTATAATGATTTGAATAGGTATTTCCAATTAATCAAAAATCAGACTACGAAACTATATAAATGGGATTTTTTGGGACAAGAATACAATATTTTTCTCTTGCCTTTGGAGAAAATAACTTTATAAGGTAAGAGCCAGATTCAAATTAATGACATTACTGTTTTTTTACAAAAACGGACGGTTTGCATTTTCGCACTTATAATCGTCCGTAAAAAGATAGGTTTAAGTCATTAATGGGTCTGGCAGCCGCGAAGTGTAAATCGTCCTTTTTTGAGCGAATTACATGGAGGGCTGCCTTTACCCTTCATTTTTTTCAATGAAAAATTATAGATTAGTTCAATGAGATTCTTTTAAATTGATAAAAAAAGAAAAAGATTGATCTTTGAATTTAATAATAACATCACCTCCATATAACATATGAAAATCTTATGAAACAAAAACTAATTTAGAAGAATATCTTAATCCATACAGAAATTTTGCAAAAGATTGTTTTGATAAATTATCTAATAATTGAAGTTTATGTTGGGAGGTAGGAAATTTTGTAAAAAACTGAGAAGTTTATCCATTGGATATATTTTTTTATGAAATATTTAAATCTGTAGGTTTTCATTTAAGGAATAGAATAATTTGGCATTTTGAACATTGATTACATTCAAAAAATAGGTTATCATGAAGATATGAAACAATTTTATGGTTTACTAAAACAGATAATTATGTTTTTAATTTAGATCCGATTAGAGTGCCATCAAAGTATCCAGGTAAGCTTCATTATAAATGAGATAAAAAATGACAACCATCTTGAAATCCTTTATGAAAGAATCCCTCGGATTTTTGGAAAACAATAGAAGAAGATCGGAATACTTTATTATGGGATATCCCTAATGTAAAATCTAATCATCCGGAAAAAACGATACATCCTTGTCAATTTCCTATAGAATTAATTCAAAGGTGTGTTCTGGCTCTTACAAATGAATGAGATAGTATATTAGATCCATTCGCTTGAGTATGATCCACATTGATAGCTTCACTATTGCATAATAGGAAAGCTATCGGTTATGAAATGATGCAAGAGTACATAGAATGCACAAAAGATAGAATAAAATCTCTAGAAGAATGAACATTAAAAATTAGGCCTTTGTGAAAACCAGTTTACCAACCGACATGAAAAGAAAAAATTTCTCAAGTCCCTAAAGAATGGGGAAATGACAATATTTATAACAAATAATTAAAATACCATGGAAATATGAGCAATGTATTCTCATCTTAATTGATATGAACGAATTATGATACATAAAAAGCATTTGTGGGAAGAAATAGAATCTGTTATAAAAAATATAAATTGAGAAAATTTTAAGACTAAAATTAGTAGAGAAAAGACTATGAATGGGAGAAAACTATATTCTCCAGTTGATCTTAATAAAGAATTTAAGGTAAAGTTTGAAAATTTATGATGGAGTGAAAATAGAACATCTTACTGGGTTACGGATGATTATAATTTAATTATGCAAACTATGCATTCATCTGCAGATGAACAAAAAAGAATATATGAGGAGAATAAAAAAACTCCGATATTATCATATAATCAAACAGATTTTGAAAAAGATAGGATAGCAATAGAAGTTCAATTTTGAAAATATAGTTTTATAGCCTATGATCTTTTCGTAAAACATTTGGCTTTTTATGTATGAAATACGATTGATTTAGGAATTGAAATTTTACCTATGAAATCTATGCAATCTTGTATGTCATCATGACCATGATATTATGAAAGTGCATTATATGACTTGGCAAGACAATGAAGAGGAGTTCCTGCAGTTCCTCTAATTTTGATTTGAATATCAGAATAACAAAGATTACACTGGTTTCTTCCAATAAAAATCAACTTCATCAGCTCAATTATACAGCTGTTTATGTGAGAAATGCTTTGAATTAAATAGTTTTCACATTCATGGATAAGACGAGATTACTCATCCATAACATTCTTTGAGATAATTAGTTAATTTTTCGTAAAGTGGAGCTAAATCGTCATTTGCGTTTAGCCTTTTTCAATATGGTGGATTGGTGATTAGCCAAAAATCTCATTCAAAAAGCATTAAACCTGACTGAAAATCTTGATGCTCAAATGTAATACAATCACTTACTCATGCATTTTGAGCATTAATCTTTGCATATCCTAGAACTTTTTCATCTATGTCACGAGCGACTATTTGATAATTATTTGTATATTCTGAATTTTTTGCATCCAAAAGGATTTTATTCCATATATTGAAGTCAAAATTTTTGAATTGCTGAAATGCAAAATTTCTGTGTTTTCACGGGGCGATATTTCTTGCAAGTAGAGCAGCTTCAATTGCAATAGTCCCAGAACCGCAGAATGGGTCAATCAATGGCTTATTGAATTTCCATCATGAAAGTAGAATAATTGTAGCCGCCAAATTTTCTTTCAAAGGAGCTGGTCCAGTCTGAGTTCTCCATCAGCGTTGATG
>CAMJDC010000059.1 GCA_946404285.1 uncultured bacterium
TCTTCATTAGTCATTCATGCTTGAGCTCAATACTGACTACACATATCAATATATTCTTCCATACTTACATCATCAATAAAATTTCCATCTTTGTAGCAGTAAATGCAATAATCTTGATTCACGCTTCCATCGGCATTCGTTCCAAATTGCTCAGGATTTGTGAGTGGCATTCCGCAGCTCTGACAAATAGTCTTTTCCATAATAGCAAAACTTAAAGAATAAAATAAATCAGATTTTTTATTTATTATCCTAATAATTTTTGGATTTCTTCTTCCATATCTCATGGGACATAAGTAGGACTATATCTATTCACTACATTTCACTCTCTATCCACCAAAAATTTAGTGAAATTCCAAATTATGTCTCATTTGTTTTTACAAGTTGAACTCATTTGTTTTACTCACATCATGATAGTTTTATTTTTCAAACCCTTAATCTCATCATCAGATTTTTGTTGTTTCAAATATGTGAATAGGGGACTTTCATTTTCTCAGTTAACTTCAATTTTAGAAAACTGATCAAAAGTCGTGTTGTACTTCATTGTACAGAATTGATGGATTTCATCATCATTTCCTGGGGCTTGATGCCCAAACTGGTCACAAGGAAAATCCAAAATTTCCAATCATTTTTCGTGATATTTCTTGTAAAGATTTTCTAATCATTCATACTGTGGAGTAAATCCGCATCACGTAGCGGTATTTACAATGATTAAAACTTTTCATTTAAATTCTTCCATCTTGATAGAGTTTCCATCTCTTTTGGTAATTTCATAATCGTAAATGGTCATTTTTGTAATAAATAAAGAATAAAATTATTTTAACAATTTCTCTAAGGCATTAGCATTTAATATAGTATTTGAAATGAATTCTCATTTGTAGAAATTTGCCCAATTATTGAAAATGCAAGGAGCATTCTTAGCTTTTTCTAAGCTGTCAATTTTGATAAAATTCAGATTTATTTTCTTTTCCTTTGCATAATCAGATAATTCTTGGACTTCATATTCTACATAAGGACATTCATTAGTATAATATATAGTGAAATCTTTACTATCTATCTTCATTTTCCTAGCACTATCGTTGAATTTTGGAGTTTCAGATTTATCAAACTCTAATGCTAACAATTCGTAATCAGCTATACTATCCACCACTTTAAATCCAAAATGTTCAAAGAATTTCTTTTCACCAAGAAAGGGCTTTTTCTTTTTGGAAACTAAAGTACAAACTCCACTCATTTTCTTCTCTTTCGCATCGTTTATTGCATATTCCAATAATTCTTTTCATATTCATTTCCCTTTGAAACTTCCAGCAACCCATAGACAGTAAATATATTCATAATTCTGACCAATAACTGGAACTCGTGCAGTTTCAATAGGTTCATATTCAATAAAGATTTTCCCTCTATCATTTAATTTTCTGAAAACATGTCAGTCTTTTAACTTACTTTTAATTCGTTCTTTCTTTTTATCTACTCAGCATTGATGCTTTGGGTCTCCGATGGCACAGCAAATATGTTCATTATCAATATTTTCTGCGGTTAGGTTAATGTATTCGTGCATAATTATGTTATGTTAGACTATAAATTAATTTCATTTAAGATATTCTAATTCTTTTTGATAGGCTTCTTCTATATTGTCAAATTTACACCTACTTGTATTCTTATAATATTCTTTATCTTCTTCGCTTCTCTCGTAGGCTCTATAATCAATATCTTCACAGTCTTTACCAGTGAATTTATCTATTACAATTTTTAAACCAATAACATCATTTCAAGAATAATAATTATCTATCCCAAATGTAGCATATTTTTGTGAATTAGACAAGTCTTCAATATTATAAGAATAAGAATAAGAATTGTATATTACATTGTTATCATACAAATTGTATGTTTTAAAAGTTCATAAACAACTATTTTCAATTGGAGAATAAAATACAAAAATATCAGTGTATCATCTACTTTTTAAATCGTCCCTGTAAGCATCAAGTTTTTCCTGACATTTTAAGTCATTCTCAAAAATCTTTTGTTTGCTAATTCAATTTGTTTTTGAACTTTTGCCAATGTATATTCATCAAAGAATTCAAAGAGCAAGGACTAATATTAAGAGAAGTATAACATGTAGCTTTTTCATAATATCAAAAAACAAATTATAAAAATAATACACAAATTACATTAAAAAAATCTGATAAAATCACAATATGAAATTAAAAAAAGGAGAAAATTGAATTTCTCCTCTCGTAGTTTTTAAAATCTTTACTTAGAAATTAACAACTGAACCATCTTCTAATACACATCCACCATCAACCCAATTTCATCACATATTAGAGCAAGCTTCCTCTACCATTGCTTGAGTTTCTTCCTCAGTTTGTCATTCCAAAACTCTCATTTTTGCCACAGGCATATCTCAATTTGTTTCTTCTGATACTTCTTCCGTAGCTACATCTTGTAATTCACCATTAAATTTATGATTTGAGAATTCTATATTTACACTTTTATCTACCATATCAATTACACATTCTACATCATCTTCAGCTACATCTCAATTTTCCTCACGAGTTACATGTCAATTCAAAACGAATGATGCTCAAGCTTCTTGTTCTACATCCCATTCAGCATTGAATGTTTCAGTATTTAGATAGAAACCAACTCTTTCATTACAAGCCAAAAGGCGACCTGCATCATTATTTAGGTTGTATGAAACAGTTTCGTTGTTCTCGTCAGTAGAACTGGTGTCATTAACATTCACATGGAAACTACATCCACTAAACAATAATCATCCGATTAAAAGGGTAGTCAAAAGTCAGAATTTTTTCATTTGATAAAAATAAATAATAAAACATGTATTTAAAATAAAGAATTCCCATGAAATCACAATATGAAATTTATTTTTCCAATTCTAAAAACATTTATTTTTTCATATTCATTTTTGGACTGAAACAAGTCATGCTCCCACTCCATCCCATCTCAAAATTACAAAATTTCATTCATAATCTTTTAGTCTTTCATCAACCAAATCTCTTTTCTCCATCAATAATTTTAGCTGTTCATCGTTTATTTCAAGTACATTTTGAGTAGCTAAATGTCCAAAAATCTGAGCGATTCACACGAGAGGAATTAACTTTTGAGAGTTATTCTTTTTGTCTTCAAGGATTTTGAATATCGGAAGTCAGATTTCTATATTTGAGATTTTGTTTTCAAAATGGGATTGAATTAGAGATCTTGGAGCGATATTCACTGTATATTTTGAAATGAAAAAATCTAAATCTGGAATCGGAGAAATTCACCAAGTGAAAAGCTTTTCCCACATCTGTCATTCTGAGGCTTTAGCCGAAGAATCTTGTGTATTATACCTAAGATTCTTCACTTCATTTCATTTCGTTCAGAATGACAAACCTTTTTTAAATTTTGCAATGAAAAATCCTCCAGTTCAATGAATATGTGGCCGTAGTCTGGCAACCTTTTTAGCATTTTCAGGTGATAATATTTCATTTCACCTCCAACTGCAAATTCAATCAGATTTCTCATTTAATGGAACTGGTAATAATTCAATCTTATCTCAATATTGTTTCAATACTTCTGAAACTACATATTCATTTTCCAATACATTAGTCGTACAAGTAGAATAGACTAGTTCTCCTCAAACTCTCAAAGCTTTCAGTCATGAAATGAGTAACTGGATTTGTAAATCTGAAAGTTTTTTTGATTTTTTTTCGTCTCGCTGTCGGACTTTTTTATCAGATTTATATTGCATTCATTCTCATGAACAAGGAGCATCTACCAAAACTTTATCAAAAATTTCTGGAAATTTATCTCAAATAACGCATCAATCTTGATGGATTACTCAAACATTGAATATTCCACAGCGATGAAGGTTTGCTTCCAAAGCTTTCCTTCTTCATTGATCTATCTCATTAGAGATAAGGAATCATACATTATCGTCATTCTGAGGAGCTTGCGACGAAGAATCTTGTGTGTCGCTTAAGATCCTTCACTTCGTTCAGGATGACAAGAGGGCGTCAGTGATTTGAATTGACTTTCCTCAAGGTGCAGCACACATATCTAAAACAGAATCTCATGGCTGAACTCAAAGCATTTCCACACTTAAGCTTGCAGCCATTTCCTGCACATAAATCAAACCTGCTTGATGGAGATAATGACTTCATAAACTCGCTGATTTTAAATTCTCTTTCCTGGTTGCAAATAAAACATCATTATATTTATTTCAATTATAAGAAAAATCTGGCTCAGATAAATCCCACTCTTTTGAAATTGTAGAATATATAATATTATGTAAATCAGATTTATTATTTTTATATCAACGATGATTTAATATTTTTATACTTTTCTTGACTGGATTACTATAACATTTTTCAAATTCAAAAAATTCTGACTCATTCAAAATCTCTTTTACCATATCTAAATATGAAATATCTTTCATTAACATAAAGGTGATTAATAAACTTATTCTATTTCAAGCTCAACTAATATTGGTAAATGATCGCTAAAATCTGTAGATATTATTTCAGATGAAATTACCTTAAAATTTTTTGATGCAAATACATAATCTAATCTTCGATTTAATTCATTTTCTTCAAATCCCATAAAGGAAAACGGTTTCGTTGTCCATGTAGGTTGATTATAGTCTGGTCAGCAGTTTTGAAGTTCAGATTCTATCATTTTTATAGATTTAGTTCCAGGTGTAAGATTCAAATCTCATGTAAAAATTATGTTTTCATTCTTTTTAAAAAAGTTTACCAATTTCTCTGTTTCATCAATTTTATCTTGATCCTCAGAAAATCTTGAACTATAAGATTTATGTGCTGTAGTGATAGTTAAAAACGTTTTTCAAATCTGAATTTTTGCGACTGCACACGTCCTTCTTTCATAAGGATGGTCGGGAGAGTCATCAGGATTTATAAGTGCAAAATCAAAGCTATCTTTTATCTGAAATCTAGTAAAAATGGCATTTCATCAAAAATTCGTTTCTCATTTTGGTGTGAATGGATACTCATATTTATGAGCTTTAGAATAAAAATAATTATATCATAATTCTTGAGCTATAAATTTAGCTACATCTCTTTTGTCATTAAATCAAGAACCTAGCGTTATCTCTTGGCAACATATTATATCAGGATCGTATTTTTTCATTATTTGGAGTAAATTTTCAGCTCTTTCTCTAAACCAAACATTCCATTGAAGAACCTTTATTTTCATTAGTAAACATAAAAAGATAAAAAATCTACATAAATATTTATTACTTATAATTAGAGATTTCTATAAATCAAGGTATTTTATTTTTTATTTATATTTGAAAAAAAAGTCTGAATAGATAGATTGAAAGAGTAGAGAAACAATCACCGCCCTAAAGGGCGGCAAAATGTTGTAATCATAATTTATACTATGTTGAACTAAAAAATGGCAGATGTAACTAAATCTCAATCTTTAGCGAATAGGTATCGTCCTCAGACTT
>CAMJDC010000060.1 GCA_946404285.1 uncultured bacterium
ATGGCAGATGTAACTAAATCTCAATCTTTAGCGAATAGGTATCGTCCTCAGACTTTTGATGAGATGATATGACAGCAACACATAATTTGAATCCTGAAAGCAAAAATGCAGTCAGATTCCTCTTCTTTGCAAAATTACTTACTATGTGGACCTCGCTGAACTTGAAAAACTACTTCTGCAAGAATCTTAGCAAAAGCTATAAACTGTTTAGAACCACACGATGGAAATCCATGTAACAAATGTACGAACTGTGAATTGATAAATAGCTGAAAAACTACGGATTATATAGAGATAGATGCCGCATCAAATACATGAGTAGATAATGTCCGTGAAGTGATAATTGACCAAGCAGGTTATCAGCCTATTTCTTTGAAAAAGAAAATATATGTGATAGATGAAGTTCATATGCTTTCTACCGCAGCTTTCAATGCTTTACTCAAAACTATTGAAGAACCAAGTGGAAATGTATGTTTCATTTTAGCAACCACAGAATTACAAAAAGTACCTCAAACGATAGTTTCTCGTGTGCAGGTTTTCAATTTCAAGAAAATCCCTCAAGATGAAATGGTCGCTCATTTATGAAATATCTGTAAAACTGAATGATTTGAATTTGAGAATGAAGCTTTGGACTTAATTGCTACGATATCGGAGTGATGTGTTCGTGATGCTATTAAATATTTGGACCAGGTAAGTGTTTTAGGAAAGATTTCCACTGAAAATGTAAGTCAATTCTTATGAATTTCTACTGATGCTACGATTAAATCATTCTTTGAAATAGTTAAAACAAATGATAGAAATCAGATTTTTGAACAGATTGATAAATTAGCTCAATGAACTGATTTACAGCAATTCGCTAAACAATGTATTGGATATATTGATGCTCATATAATGGATGATACAGATTTTTATCTCAAAGTTTCTGAAACTTTTTCTGAAATTATGAGACAAGTAAGATTTTATCCATATCCATCAGTACTTTATAAAATAGCTTTCAATAAGTTTTTGAATGGAGATAGTGAAGTAGTTCCCACAAAAGCAGAAAAGAAAGTTGAAAAAAAAGCTGAACCTAAAGCAGAGAAAAAGGAAGAAGTTAAACCAGAAAAAGTGGAAGCTCCAAAAGTTGAAGAAAAGAAACCAGAATCAAATAACGAAAATAATTGAGACCTATGGGAACGTGTAATTAGTCAGATTCCTTCTGAAACAGCAAGGAATCAATTAAAAGAACATATAATAATTGATAGAGTAGAATGAAATAAAGTATTTTTAATAAAAGAAGATAATTTTGCCGCAAAAACAATATTTGATAATAATCGTTCAGACATTGAATCTACACTAAAAAAAGAAATTTGAGAAGATATTGTTTTGGATGTTCAAACATTAACTAAAGAAGAATTTATTGAAAGATTTATGTGAATCTAGTATTCATAATATTCCCTCGGCTAAAGCCGCATCCCATTTAAGTAAAGGGGAATAATAAATATTTAATTTTTTAACAATATAACAAATGAAAAAAAGTATCATTTGGGTATTGTCTTGATTATTTATTATCGCTTTGTGTGGTGGTTTACGATTTTTTATCCATAAGAAAACTAATAATAATGTTGAGGAAAAATTTTATGAAAATTGACAATTGATGTCTAAAGCACATTTAATTAATTCAATCCCCGATTGACAAGTTGTAATTTACTACGAGAATGGTAGTTTAAAAACTGAAGAAAATTATAAGAATTGACAATTAAATTGAACCTATAAGTCGTATTATGAAAATGGTAATTTAGAGGTAGAATGAACATATAAGGATTGAAAAGCGAATTGATTGTTTAAATGATATTATGAGAATGGTGCTTTATGAGAAGAGTCAATATATAAAGATTGAAAAATGGAGTGACTTCATAAACTATATGATGAAAATGGTAATCTAACGGAAGAATGAATTGCAAAAAATTGAGATCCTGATGGACTTTGGACATATTATGAAAACGGGAATTTGAAACAAAAGTGAAATTTTAAAAACTGAAAGATGAATTGAAAATGGATTGAGTATGATTACAATTATCTAACTGGATATACTTTCTATTCAGAAATTGAGCGATTGGATTGAGAGAGAGTTGAACAAATTATTTATAATCCTGATGGGTGAATTTATATGAAAAGAACATTCGAAAGTAGTTGAACATACTATCAGATAAGTTATTATCCATCATGAAAAATTGAACGTACAGCAAATTTTGTAGATTGAAAGAGAGAATGAGAAGAAATTTTTTATAGCGAAGATTGAGAAATTACCAATATATTTCATAATAAAGATTGAGAAGAGGATGGAGAACAAATTGAATATTATAATAATTGAGAGGTTCTCTCAAAGATAGTTATTAAAAAGTGAAATTGAATAAAATATTTTTACTCAAACAAATGAGAATTATTGTGAAGTTTAAAATACAAAGATGGTAAAAAATATGATGGCACTCTATATAATATTGATAGAGATAGTGGTAGAATTGAAAGCATTTGAAATTATAAAGATGGAGAAATGGATGGAGAACAAATTACATACAATAAAAATTGAGAAATCTCAACTGTGGAATTATATAGTGGATGAACTTTTATAAAAGAAAAATGGTATTAAAATAGTTTAAACGATTTCGTTTACAAATTATAAAAATATAAATTGAAAAAACATATATTAATATTATAAAGAAATGTAGCAAATTTTTTAATTTCAAAATATCATACTCACATGAAAAAATTCTGACTTTTGATTGTTGCGTGAATAGCAATAATCCTATCATGATGTACAAACGGACAAGAAGCTTGTACATGAGATGTCTGCACTTTGGACAATGAAACACCTGTAGAAGAAACTCAGGTCGTAGTTGAAACTCCATTCTTTGGAAACAGAGAAAATTCAGCAAAATGGGCTGTAGCTATGCAAAAACCATCAATAGATGAGATGGAAAACTATGATGCAATTTTGAATGGTTACACAAAAGATTGGACACAAGATTATACTCTCACAAGTGAAGATTTGAGAATTTTAAATCAATGTCTATGACAAGAATGGGCGAAAGATATGAAAGGGTTTAGTGTATATTGATGATATTGAGCTCATTCAGAATTTGTTAATAATTTTTCAAAGGATGAGTTAAAAGAATGAAATGTACTTACTCTTACATGAAGTTATAAATTTAACGATAGTAAATTAGCTTTGAATGATGAAGATAAAGCTGTTTTAGCTGATAAGGGTTGGACTATCGTTCCTGCTGATAAAATTGAAAATTTGATAGAAACTTCATATAGTGAAGAAGATGCTGAGAATTATGTTGCTGGTGCATATTGAAGTCCCGAAGAATGGATAAAAATTTATAATAAAATCGCATGAGAAAATAATGAATTTGAAAGAAATCCTGCAAGTAGCATTTTGATCACGAATGATTTGCTTTTGCATTCTTATCACAAATTATTTGATAATACTTTGAAATTCTATGAACAAACGGTTTCCAGAGATACAGTAAAAGAATTAAGTCAGAATTTATTTGAAAAGTTTTCTAATTTAGCACAGAATGAAAAGAATGGAGATTTGAAAGAAACTTACGAATTCTTAGCAGCTTATTGGTCTATCCCTGCTGCGATTTTGGTAGAAAAAGAAGATTTGGAGATTGAGCCACATTTTGATGAAGCTAAATGAGAATGGATTGAATGAACTGTAAAAGATGATGAAGAACTTAGAAATCTGATTAGAGAAAATGCTAAAAAATATATTTCAAAGCTTGATAGTTCCGATCAAGAATTGATGAATAAGATTTTGGAGCAAATTTTCGCAGCGAATGACATAATTCCTGACCCATTCATGATGAGTTATAGTCCTGACTTTATCGCTATAAATGGAATAATGCAGGATTACACACAATTCGCTCCTCGTTCACATTATACTGATAATGCTGAATTGAAAACTTATTTCATGGCTATGAAATGGCTCATGAGAGAAAAATTCTATTTCTGAGATGATGAATTAACTAATGCTGCATTGGTTATGGTTAGTAATATTTCCGATGAAGATACCGCTAAACTTTGAGAATTATCAGCAAAGATTAAAAAGCTGATTGGTTGAGATGACGATTTGACTTTGGAATCTTTGACTGCTTGGATGAAAGAAAATGGAGTAAACAATGTAGATGCTATTAAAAATCTATCAGAAGAAAAGAAATCTGAATTATTCAAACTCGTTCCACAGAAGATTCAGTCCACTGATTACAGAACTACTGCATTAATGGAAAAAGATTCAGAGGAAGCAAAAGATATGACTGCAGGTTTCGTATTCTTCGGAGAAAAATTCACAATTGATAGTTATTTGTTTGATTTAACAACTGCAGGTAGTGCTGAAGAAGAATATGCATATATGCCGAATATGCAAACTGCTTTAATCGTGCCTGATGTATTGGAAAATAACTCAGATGCTGCTGAAATGGTTGACCTTTGGATGAATGTCAGAATTGTAAAAGAAGATGTTTTGGAAGATAAAGACTTTACACAATATTCAAGTTATAATAGAGTTAAACAAGAAGCAATTGAACAATTAAAAAAAGAAGTAACTAATCCATGAATTATGAATACAGTATATCACAAATGGATTGATATGATTGGATATCTAATCAATGAAGCTGAAGAAAATGCTCCATATTTCAAACTAGACCCAGTTTATAGGCTCAAGAATTTGGTTACTTATATGGGTTCTTATACTGAATTGAAACATGATACGTTACTTTATGTAAAACAGAATTATGCTGAAATGTGATGAGGTGGTAGTGCAGATTGTAATATTGAAGTAGATCCTCCATTATTACCAGTACCTAAATGATATATTGAAGCAGATATTGATGTAGTAAATAAATTGATAGAATTAAATAATGAAACAAAATCTGATTTCTCTGAACTTGATAATTATGTTCTCAATAATTTCGTAGAATTTGATGCATTCTTGAATCATATCAAATCTATCCTTGTTCAGCAGATGAATAATGAGGTAATCAGTGATGAAGACTTTGAATGGATGAGAACTGCTTTTGATAAATTATCTCAAATCACATTCCCATTAGCTGATTGAGTAACTCAAAAAGAAATGAGGGCTGCTTTGATTGCTGATATCTTCACTTCTGAAGGATGAAATCCACTTTACGAAGCAGTTGGTCGCCCTGCATTAATGCTTGTGATGATTGATGATGCTAATGGAAAGAGAATCGCACGAGGTCCAATATTTACTCATTATGAATTCTATGATTCTGATGAAGTAGTAGATGCTAATGGAAGTAGATTAAATGAT
>CAMJDC010000061.1 GCA_946404285.1 uncultured bacterium
GCAGTCATCCAATTATTTCTTTCCATATCTGCTAAACATTCATCATATTTTTTACCAGTTCTTTCTGCCATAATTCCAGTCAGAATTTCTTTTACTTTCATCATTTCTTCTGCTTCAATTTTGATATCTGTAGCCTGACCACTAATTCAACCTCATGAAATCAAAGGTTGATGAATCATTACTTTACTATGTGGGAGTGAAAATCTTTTTCATTTTGTTCCTCCAGCCAAAAGAATTGAACCCATAGATGCAGCCAGTCCTACACAAACTGTAGAGATATCGCATTTTACGTATTGCATTGTATCATATAGAGCCAATCCACTGTAGACTTCTCCACCTGGAGTATTGATATACATCGTGATATCTTTGTCAGGATTTTGCTTTTCCAAAAATAAAATTTGAGCGATAACTGAGTTTACCAAATGATCAGTTACAGGCTCTCCGATAAAGATAATTCTATCTTCCAATAATCTAGAATAAATATCATAAACTCTTTCACCATTTCTCGATTTTTCGATAACGCTTGGAATTAGTGCCATTTTTTGAAAATGTATATATAAAAACTAAACCTAAATATAAGATTAATATTTCAGAATGCAATAAATTTTCTTGCAACTAAATATAAAAACATTATTTTAAATCAGAATTTATATTTTCATATCAATATGAATAAGTTTTCAGCAAATACAAAAAAATTCTATTGATTCACAGTAATTGAATTGGTGCTTGTTATGGTTATCATTTGAATAATAGTACCAATTATGCTAAACATATACAGATTTATAATCACATCAAATAAGGAAATAGGTGCTAGATATGAAACTATTCAGCAATGATACGAATTTTTTGAAAAACTAAATATTCTTATGCAAGATTATACAGTTGATTACGAGGAATATTACAATCGTCAAATGGTATGATGTACAGAATGATGAGGTACAGGAGACAATTTTAAATGGCAAACATCTTCATGATACTGTAGCAATTTTACAGCGTATGGTAATTATAATTCAACAGACAAGTGTGTTGACTCAGCTTGTAATATACCAATAAGCGGAAATTACCACAACATATATTATTGTACTACACTTGATGGTGGAGTACAGTCACATAAAGGTAAAGTGCGCAATCGGTGAGCTCCAGCTGTTTATAAAGACGATGTTTGTGGTAGACGTTGAACTTTCCAATCATTCTGACAATATGCTGCACTCTTTGTCGATGTAAAAGATGTGGTATGAAGTGGAAAAAATAGTGTTTGAGATAGTGATGATAGAAATTTATGAGAAACGGTAAAATCAGGTATAAATGCCATAGCTGATGCAGATGATATACAAGAGTTATACTTTATATCTCATGATGGAAAAAATCGTTTATATTTCCGTAGAAAACTCGTAAAGACCAAAGATAAGTACAGTCAATACAAAATACAAATGCTCAGACTTAGATGATTTGATGCATGACAAAAACATGACTTTAATGAAACAACAAATAATGAATGATTATACGATTGAAAGATAGATACATGGGCATGTGATGCATGAATGTGATTTAAACCAAAAGATACAACAGGTAGACATAATTTATGATGAGCTTATACAGAATATTATCTACCACTAAATGAAGATGACTGTTGGATGGATCTTACACGTTGATCAACTACAGTTTCATCTCGAAAAATTACAATATCTCCAACCACAGATTCAGAGTTAGCATGGGCAAAAGATAATCGCCAAATAAATGCATATATGAAAATTTTGCTGGTAAACGGATTATATCCACCATATTATGGAATGTTGACGGATTCAGCATGAGATTATAAAGTTCCACTCCAAACAACTATAAATATGAAAGATTTTTATAGAAACTAATATATTAAAAGATAAAAGAATGAGATTTTTTTAAAATTTCAAAAAAAAATATACAGTTTTTTTGTCATAATTTAAAAAATACCAGTTCTACATACATAAAACTTTTTATAAAAAAAAGTCTTAAAAAATTTGACAAATAATTTTTTCTGATTATAATAATACTGTCAATGAAGGACAAGCTTCCTACATCCTGGTGTAGTATCACGACAGTAAAATTATTACATTAGTATGTAGGAAGTAGATATTTAATACAGTGTATGGAGTTTACTTTCTTTATGAGATTTATTCTCTAAAAAGTAAATCTGATTCTTATCTATTGGTATGTATGAAAATATTATTCATATTATCATCACTTGCTTTCTCACGAAATGTAAAGAATAGGAAAATGATAACACATTTTCTTTGATAGAAAGAATCAACAAGATGATCTTATAAATATATCTATTCAGATTATTTATAAAGGAAATGCTAGTTATACTTACAGTTCAAACTGTGGGGACCTACATTCTCCAATTCCCCACATGAAAATGTGCGGAGAGACTTCTTGAGAATATTTGAAAGTCGCTTTAGATTTTTATCTATTGTAGAGTCAAATATTCCGTTATCACCTACGTATTAAGGATAGCCTTATACTAGGTGATAATGCATTCATACATTTATTAATATTTGCTTCCTTTCCATTTTCTTGCAACGATGGCAAGATTCCTATATCCTTGTGTTGTAGATTCTCATTGTTAATAAAACATAACTTTGATTACTATTGCGTAAGTATATAGGAAGTGGTCTTTATCATTCCTTGGAACATTCATATGTTTCAATTGGTATATTGAAATAGCAATATTTCTTTATATCGCACCTGATTTTATTCAGATTCTTTTTTTCTCTTTTCTTTGATTAATCTCTTTGAAAATTTGAAAATTCTTTGAATCTAAATTAAAATACAGGGTATTTAGTAGATTTACCTCTATTAAATGATTGAAACAGTTCTTCAATTGATGAGAAAAATGGAGAAATCTGTTCTTTTACGTTATATTTTGTTTCATTTTATTCTATCCCGTATAGAATAGAGTGTATTCAATTTATGATTGTCTATGTTTGGTTAATATCTTACATTGCTCAATTGATAGAATTTGAATGTATTGTACTTTAGGAATTGGTGCTTTATTATCATTAATAAAGTTATCATCACTTGCTTTCCCTACGGAAAGTAAAGAATATCATGAATCAATAACTCATGATTGATTTCTAAAGACAACAATATATCCATCAGTCTTATACTGTTTAAGATTGTGAGATGATTTTCAATATCAAAAGTATTGAAACCTTACTTTTCGAACATTTCTTTCTCTGAAAGAGATGGGGATATATTGAGAAAGAGTATCTAATAAATACTTTTTCGTCAGTGTTCACTTCGTGTACATTGATATCTAAGAAATGAAAGCCTCTTCCTATTTAGTATTTGGGCATACTGTTCAAATGCTAGGGAAGAGTCAATCTTATAGGTTGGCTCTTTTTCTTTTTTAAAGAAAATCGCTGTTTTGTAGTATAAATAAGTTCATGTTGTTTATTATTACATAATCTATAATATAGCCATACTTTAGTTATCATCAATAAATAATGCCACTTTGTATATGAGTAGATTGCGATGAGGTCCTTTCTGAGACAATAAATGAATTAGTAAAACGTTCACCACTCAAAGAAAAATGAATTCAAAGATCAGATATTACTTCATATTATTTATCAGACGTTAAAAAGATTGGAGTTACTTTAGAAGAATCGATAAATATTTTTCATTCATTTTTTGAATCGCCAGAATATTACGAATTACAACCAGTTTTTTGAGCATATGAAAAATTATATGAGCGAAAAAAGGCATGACATACATTATGCGTAGTGACGGCGAGAAACACTCCATACGAAGAAAGAACTAAAAAATGGGTTGAAACACATTTCCCATGAATTTTTTCAGATTATTTGTTTATGAATCAATATACAGAAAACGAAATCCCAAAATCAAAATTATGCAAAGATAAATGAATACAGCTCCTTATAGACGATAATCCGCAGAATATTCGTGATGTGAATTCACTATGAATGCCATGATTTTTACTTGATAAACCATGGAATCAAAATATAGAAAATTCTGAATTATTAATCAGAGTATATTCTCGAGATGAAATAGATTTAAATAAGTTTTTCTCAAATAAATAATTTTTCTGTGATTTTTTCATAAAGCAAAGACTGAATTAATTTGAGATTAAACTATTGACATTTAAAAGAAAATGTGTAAAATTTTATTTGAAATAAAAACTAATAATAAAGTTATGAAAAAGATTATTTTCCCCCTCGTAATTGCTGTGTGTGCTTTGGTTGGTTGTAAGCCAGAGACTCAGAAAGTGGTCAAATCTCAGGATGGAACTACGATATCTGCTCGTTCATTTGAAATGAATGGACATGTATATATTGAGTTCCGTCGCGCTGGTTCGGGTCTATATGATAATTACACCGGATTTGTGCATGATCCAGAGTGTGAGAAAAGAGATATTAAGGCTCTCATCGAAGATTACATGCAGAAAAGTAAGTGAACCTATTATCTTCTTCAACTCCTAGTTCCCCGAATGTGGGGCATGGAGTTTTTTTATTAAAAGTTTGTGTCAAAGAATTTCAATAAAAACTTGAAATTCTATTGTTAAAATCTATCATTCACTCAGACTTTTTTAATTTTTCATTTTTTGAGTTATGAAATATCATTCACAGTTGATTAGGAAGTATATCACAATTGAAGATACTCCAGAGAATATCGCTAATAACTTAATCTTAAAAACAGTTGAAATAGAGGAAGTTATCCAACGTAAAATAGATAAACATATCGTAATTTGAAAAGTAATTAGTGCGGTAAATCATCCAGATTCTGATCACATGAGCGTATGTCAGGT
>CAMJDC010000062.1 GCA_946404285.1 uncultured bacterium
ATGCTGAAATGATGAAATGGTTATACCTATATCAAATTTTCAGATTCAGATTTTCCACAAGTTTTGACAACAAGAAACAAGAGAAATGATAAGGCAACATATATTTGACCAAAGCATAATACAAAAGAATTAAAAAAACTGTTGCAATATCTACGCACCATATTGAAATATCGTACATGCCCAAATTCACAGTTTAAAGAATGAAAAATCTGTTCAGATTTCTATTTTTGACTGTGTGGATGATGGTGTGAGAAATGCAAAAATAAAGCTGAATTACCACAGTTAAAAGAAGAATACAAAAATAATCTTCAGATTTTCAGTTCATTTTTTAAATGAAATACTAAACCGATTGAGAAAGTATTGTTATCTCAAATAGATGATGCAGTAGCCAAGCAAAATTTTGAGTGGGCAAGTCAAATCCGTGATATTTATATGCATATTGAGGAATTAGTAGAAAGACAGCATGTGGAATTGTGAAAGAATCTCACATGATATGTATTGGCGATAAAGAAAATAGCATATTCTCATATTTGTGTATTGCTAAATTTCTATGAATGAAAACTCATTGATATTATTCGCCAAGAAGTCCCTATAGATGATGGAGATATTTATTGGATAAAATCGTGATTTGAAGCAGAAATATGAGATTTAAATATTCAAGAATGAAATTCAGCTTTTTCTCTTTTGGCTTATTCAAATAAAGTATCATTCAATAAAGAAGAAAAATCAGCATTGATAAACATGCTGGAATGATTTTTCGATTCATACGTTATATCATCCACTTTACAGTGACCATGATTACACAATCAATTACTTGAACAACTGCAGTCTCGCTATAAATTCAAAAATTTCCCTAATTGGGTGGAATGCGTGGATATTTCGCACATGAATGGAGATTGGATTAGCGGATGATTATCATGTATTGTTTGATGAATACCAGAAAAAAAGAAATATCGTAAATATAAAATCAAATCTGTTTCAGAACAGAGCGATGATTATGCCTCATTGAAAGAAGTAATGCAAAGAAGATTTTTATGAAAAGATAAATCTGAATATCCTGATGTATTTGTTTTAGACTGATGAATAGGGCAGTTGAATGTAGTTAAAGATTTATGTAAGGAATCGTCAGAATTCTATAAAATTTTTCAGCAAGTGGATTTTGTTTCATTATGAAAATGAGAAGCAAGAAGAAAAAGCTGAATATGATTAGCATCAAATCGTTGACATGAATGATTGGTTTGAGAAAAGATTTATCGTTTCACAGATGATAAATTTAATATAGAAGAAATCCCATTAGTTTATGATCAAGCTGATAGATTTTTAGTAAAACTTCGTGATGAAGCTCATAGATTTTCAAATTCATACAGAAAACAGCAAATGAAAAATGAATTAAAATCAGAATTCAAGAAAGTTAAAAAATAGTCATTATTTGATAAGTTAATCTGCAGATTGATTATTTTTATATTCGTTGTGGCGACACAATGTCTCAATATCTTTATATAAGAATCAGTCTTCTTCATTATAAATTCGTCCAATCATATCCGCAATTTTCTTCATATCTTCTCATGAAAGCTTATTTCAATTTTTGCTACATAAGTGTATAAAATGTCTTATATCAAAATAACGCCTTTGTTTTTCATCTTTGCGAATATTAGCATTTTCTATATCATTACCACAAATTGTTCTTTCAAGACTTGGAAATCCAAATATTGTTCTAGGTTTATTATAGGATAAAGCATACTGTGATAAATAATCAGGAGTATAGACATTATATTTTATATCTTGTGGTACGAAATGCATTGCAATGTTACATAATTGTTCAGAAATCTCATTAACTGTCATGTTGGGATTAGTTTCAATACGTAATATCACAGCTGGTCCATATTCTTCTGAAGTATTTCGTGAATCTAAATATGAGCCGATAGATATGATACCACGAGCACTTAAATCATTAGCAATTTTTTTATTTTTTTCATCTAAACTTTCGTAACGGATAATTACTTCAGCTTTATGTGGTGATTCTTTATTGGCAGAGCTCCAATAAGTAAGGATATTTTTATCATATAATTGCTCACAAACAGCAAGACACGGCTTTTCAACAATTTTAGTTAAATCAGCTTTACTATTAATTTGTGTATTACCAGCTAAAAAAATTTTTTCTACATCACTTAATTTTAGCGTATCAGCAACATTTTTATTAAATTCTTTGTTTACAACTCAGGTATCTTTAATATTATCATGAGTGTATGGAGTATCTAGATGATTCATTGTATTTCAATATAGATAAACATATTATATTATAACGATAAATAACAAAAAGTCAAAAAAAAGCCAGATTTTTTATTATATTTATACAATATATTGTAAAACATAAAATTTCAAATAGTTTTCATTTAAAGAATTATTATATTACATAGGCTATATTTTATACATAAAAAATAAATATGGGAAAAGAAGAAAATGTAATAAATTATTATGTATTATGCAATAAACTAAAAAATGTAATTAGAACAGGTTGGAAACACTGGGAAGTAAAAAAGGATAGGCTTGAAAGCGTAGCTGAACATATCTTTTGAGTACAAATGCTAGCAATCGCAATGAAATCCGAATATCAATACGATATTGATATAATGAAAGTGATATTCATGATAGCAATTCATGAACTATGAGAAACGATTATATGAGATTTAACGGAATTTGATATATCAAGAGAAGAAAAAGAAAAAATTGAACAAGAAGCTGTTCATAAAATTTTGAAAGATTTGGTTGATGGAGAAGAAATTGAAAAAATATTTTTGGAATTTGACGGGCATAAAACCAAAGAAGCGAACTTTGCTTATCAATGTGATAAATTAGAATGTGATTTGCAATGTAAGCTGTATGATGAAGTATGATGAGTAGATTTGAATAAGCAAGAAAGTCATAGTGCTATCGAGAATGAAAGAGTTCAGAAATTATTAAAAGAAAATAAAACCTGGTCAGAAATGTGGTTAGAATACGATAAGGAGAATATCCCTTACGATGAAAATTTTAAGAAAGTAATTGATTATGCTCTAAAGCATAAAATAAATAATTAGCTACACAGAAAAAGGCTAGTAGTTAACCAGCCTTCTTTTTCGTTCAAGTTCCTTTAGCTTTTGTTTTGTAATATCACATTCAGATTTAAAATATTTTATCCTTCGCGACATCCATCCAAAGCTAATTTCTTCTTTTATCATTAATTCCCGTGTTTCTTCAGGAATATTGAAATCTGATATCTTTGAAATAAATTCTTCCCGCATCATTTCAATTTCATCCTTAAATTCAGAATACTTTTTTAAATCATCTTCCAAACTGGATTCAAAAGTTTTAATCAAGAATTTTACACCAGATCTATAAATGGCTATTTCGCCTTCAAAAAATGCTATACAAAGTAAAATACCAGATATAACAAGTATTACAAGAGTACCGTCTTTTTTTTCTTCCATAAAAGCGGCAAAAATTAACCCAACAATACCAATAATTTCTAAGATTCGAAAAGTCTTTCTAATACGAAGATACTCTTGAATCTTGCTTTCCAAAGTTCTTTCAGAATTAAACATAATTTAAAATATTTAAGTTTTTATTTTCAACCCAAATATTAAATTTTTAATCTAAAAAGTCAATTATTAATCTCTAGTAATCATTTTCACAAAAATCTCGGTAGGCACTTCAACATTTCAGATTGCCTTCATTCTTTTCTTTCATTCCTTCTGCTTTTGAAGGAGCTTTCTTTTTCTGGACACATCTCAAACATAACATTTTGCTAATAAATCATAAACAATGAATTATAAAGATTGGCAGTAGTTCATTAAAAAAAAAGAGGCCAGTTTTCTAGCCTTCCAATTATTCAATTAGACTTTTTATAATCCATACTTTAACCCAGAGATACAGAGGAATTGCAGTGCATGGAAATATAACAGCCAATACCACGATAGTTTTTTCGCCGTTTTCAAGCGAACTAACCGGTGAAACAACTCCAAATAAACACAATAGTACTAACGAGAATATCATTGTATTCAGGCACACCCGCGACATGAAATGAGCACACTCGAGGGATTCATTAAGTTTTTTGTCTAAGTTTTGCATATAAAAAGCGTTTTTGTTTATACGTTTTTATTTATATATACATATTTAAATTAAAATGTCAATATTAATCCCTTGTAATCATTTTGACAAAAATTTCAGTAGGAACCTCTACATTTCAAATAGCCTTCATTCTCTTCTTTCACTCCTTCTGCTTTTGAAGGAGCTTTCTTTTTCTGGACACATCTCAACCGTAACATTTAGCTAAAACATCCTTCTTCATTGCCGAGATTGTTTCACGAGCGATTATTTTAGTTCATAGTCATGCCTGAATAGGTATAGCAAAAAGTTGTCTTGGAATCAGAGTTTTTAATTTTTCTACAGCATCACGTCAAAGATAATAAGCCTTATCTCTGTGAACTACCCAAGTTAAAGCTTCCACTCTCTCATTATTGATAAAAATATCCAATTTAACCAAATCTGACTGATTATATCATTTAAATTCATAATTCATAGTTGCATATCACTTCGTGGCAGATTTTAGTCTATCGTAGAAATCGATAATAATCTCTCACATAGGCAAATTATAATGCCAAACTACACGGCTTTCATCCAAATACTCCATAGATTTCAAATTTCATCTATATTCTTGAGATAAAGCCATCACATTTCAAGCATATTCTTTCGGTCAAACAATTTCTACTTCTGCAATAGGCTCAAA
>CAMJDC010000063.1 GCA_946404285.1 uncultured bacterium
ATATTTTCCTAGAAAAAACTCCTGAATGAATATCTTATGAAAAACTAATTAAACAGATTAAAAAGCTGGAATGAATTCAAGATGCTCATCATATGCACGTTTGGACTTTAAATTGAGAAAAGAACTATCTTACAATTCACGCTTTGATTGATAAGAAATTAAAGACCAAAGATATAATAAATCTGAAAAAAGACATGAAAGAATTACTAAAGAAAGAATGAATAGATCACTCTGTGATTGAATTTGAACGAGAAGATGAAGATTGTAAAGAATGAAAATTCTGTAATGAATAAATCAATTTTCACATATTTAAAAATCCCTTTCATAAGATAGAGGGATTTTTTATATTAATATTAATTGAAACTTGGATGATATCTCAAGGGATACACATTTATACTAACAAAAACTCACGAACGTTCAACATTTTTGTTTGTAATTCAGTTTATATCGCTAAAATAAAATCATTTTGGTAAGTTTAATTTTCCAGGATTATCTAAAAATAAAATACTTCCGTTACTTAACATTTCAGTATCTGGATTCAGCTTTTTGATTTCATCTATAACAAAGTTTATCAATTGTTTTTCCTCTTCTGGACTTAAAACACTTCATATTTCTATCCTAGTTTTCTCAGCTAATTCTTTTGATTCCTCCAAAATTATAGTTTTCAAAAAATCAATGTGTGAATTTTTTTCCATATCTGCCATAACAACTTATTAGTAACAACATAAAATATATCTTCCCTAAATTCTATATATTATATATTAAAAGTCAATAAAAAAATAATATGTATTTTTTGCTTTTAAAAATTTTATGTATATAATATGTTACATAAGACTTTTATTTAATAAATTTTAAACAAAAATGAAAAAATCTATTTTCTTATTATGATTATTAGCAGTACCCATCTGTCTAACTGCATGTGGAGAAAAAAATGACTTTGATATGTCATTCGAAGAGGCTATAGATACCGTCACACATTCAGAACTCAGCAACATAATGGCTGATGCTGAAAACTATGAACAAAATTTCAAGATTTCTAGTAACTTTTCTAGAGCAGAAAATAATGTTAAAGCTAACGTCGTTTTTTCAACAAATTCAAAACAAAATATAAAAGATTCTGAATGAGAAACTAAAATTTCTTTAAATGTGGATGCATCATGAGTTGGAGATGAATGAGAAGAAAATGTTAAAATTAATTGAGAAGCCATAATAAAATCTTTAAAAGATGCTGTATTTTTCAAACTTAATTCTTTAGACATTGATGGACCTGAAGATTTAACTGATGATTATAATTTATATCTTTCATGAGTTAAAGAACAATGGTTTTCCTTTGAATTAACTGATGAAATGAAAGAAAAAATATATAGTGGATTGTCTGAGAACTTAGAATTAGACAATCTAAAGAATGAAGAAGCTCTAAACAAACTCAAAGATAATTTGAAAAAATCAATTAACAACGAATGATTTTTAGTCTATAATGGAATTTATTCTGAATTCAATTGACACAATGCACGAAAATTCTCAATCAATAAAGAAAAAGTATTTGAGAGTTTTATAGAATATATTAAATCAATAATTCCAGAGGAACAGACACAAGAACTTGAAGATATTGATGTCAAAGAAGTATTTGAAGATTTTCCACTTAAAAACTTTGAATGATATCTAGTTATCACATGAAAAGATAAAGTTCAAGTAGTCATCGAAAATCTAGATATCGAAAGTGATTATTCTAGTACAAAAATAAATTGAACTTATGGTAAAGACAAATATGAATTAGTTATTAAAAATGAATGAAAAGAAGTTTTCGTATTTTCTGCAAAATTAAAAGGAAGTCATTATAATATTTCGATGAAGGCTCAAGACTCAGAAATCATAAAATGAACCATTACTCCAAAAAAATCCGATTGAAAAATTAATATAGACTTTGACTTATCAATAAATATTGGAAACGATGAAGATAAAACTAGTATTCCTTTGCAAGGATGATGGAGTTGGGAAGAGATTTCAAAATTTAATATAGAAGTTCCTAAAAATTCTAAAAATCTGCTAGAAGATATAATGAAAAATATAGATTACGATGCAGCTGATTTACAATGATTATCCGCAGGTTCTCAATGATACTGAGCGGCCGTAGTGCCTGCATGAATTTTAGCCGCAGCACTTACACCAAGAATGCAATCTGCACAAGACAGAGCAAGAGATGTCTCTCGTAAAACTGCTCTTTCACAAATTCAGTCAGCTATAATTGTATCACAAATGGATAATTGAATGCGACCAGGAATAGATGCTTGAGCCGAGAAATGAATAACAGTAAGTGAAATACAGGATGACTTAATGCATGCCGGAATGTATAGCATCCCAAGTGATCCAATTGAATATAATGAGAATTATTGATTATGAAAAAATTACAAAAACAATTTCGCTACATGAGAATATTTATACTTAGTTGTTAAAAGAAATTGAGTACAAAATGGATGATTTATATTAATGGCAAAAACTGAAGCTGAAGGATGATCAAACCGAGTTGTATGTAAAGATTGAAATTGATTAGATAAATGATACATAGCTAATAGTACCGATATGACAAAAATTCAACCATGTTTAAATATAACAAAATGAGATACATGTTCTTCAAATGCTGAAACATGTACCTATACGGATAATGATGAATTAAGATACATCTTAATGTACTAATATTTGAATGATATAATTTTACATAAAAATTATTATAACATGCATTTAGTCAAAGATATTCCAACATTTGCTGACCAAGAAAAATGATATATTAATGTTGTAATAGATGTCCCAAAATGATCAAACAACAAATATGAATATGATCATAAACTCTGATGCTTTAAACTAGATCGTGTAATTTATAGTAGCATGTACTACCCTATTGATTATTGATTCATACCACAAACTTTATCTCTAGATTGAGATCCTTGTGATGTATGCCTTTTGGTAACCAATCCAACATTTCCATGATGCTTAATTAAAGCCAGACCTATTGGAATTTTGTACACTTCCGATAATGCATGAGGTGATCCAAAAATCATTGCTGTGCCAACTAGTGATGTAGATCCTAGATGGGATGAAACACATAATATCAATGATTTATGACATCATATAAAAGAAGAAGTGTTTACTATTTTCAAACAGATTAAATTTTTAGAACATGAAAAATATGACAAAGTAGAAGTAAAAGAATTCTGAAGTGTTGAAGACGCTGAAAATGAAATTTTAACGTCTATGCATAGATATCAAGAATCCTTAAAATCTAAATAATTTTCTCAATTTTTACTTGAATTTTAAATATTTTTGTATATACTCTGCTCTAGCTTTGCCTGAGACAGTAGGTAAATTTTCTATGGAAACATAGCGAAATCGTAAATCCTACCGAGGTTATATTATTCTTTTCAACGAAAATCAATTATCAGATTTTTGTAGATATATAATATGACCCACCTCAAAGCGGGTTATTTTTATTTCTTATCTACGTGAGTATGGCGATTTCTAGAGACCAAAAGAAACAGCTCATCGAGCAATATGTTGCTGATCTCAACGCTGCTCACAATGTTGTAATAGTTCAGCAGAATGCACTTCCTGTACTAGAATCTACAAAGGTTCGTAAAGAAGTTCTTGGTGCTGAATGAAAATTCAACGTTGTTCGTAAGAGACTTTTCATGAAAGCTCTTGAGCAGGCTGGATACGAAACAGTTGCATTAGACGAGTTGGAAGGTTCTATCGTAGTTCTCTATGCTAATGGTGATGAGTATGCTCCATTAAAAGTAGTGAACAAATATGCAAAACAATTTGCTAGCGATAAAACTACAAAAACTGCTTTCAAATTCTTGGGAGCATGGTACGACAAAAAGTGGAATAATGGAGAGTATGTTACAGAACTTGCAAACATCCCATCCAGAGAAGAACTTTTGTCAAAATTGGCTTATCTGCTCAACTACCCTGTACAATCATTTGCATGCGTTATTGATCAGATCGCAAAAAAACAAGAAGCATAAATCTAATTTCAGATTTAATTGTTTCAAAAATTTAGTGCCTTATTGTATTTATATTTCTTAATTAATTATTAATCATGGATCTTACTAAAAATCAACAACAAGTTATTGATCTTGTTAAAGAAATGTCTGCCGTTGAATTAAACGGACTTGTAAAAGCTCTTGAAGAAGAGTTTGGTGTTACAGCTGCTGCTATGGTTGTAGCTGGTGGAGCTGCTGGTGGAGCTGCCGCTGCAGATGCTGGTGCTGCTTCTGATTCAGTTAATGTTGAACTTACTGAAGCTGGACAACAAAAAATCGCTGTAATTAAAGTAGTTAAAGAAGTATTAGGAATTGATCTTAAAGCTGCTAAAGACTTAGTTGAGGCTGCTCCAAAGATTATTAAAGAAAATGTTAAAACTGAAGAAGCTGAAGCTCTTAAAGCTAAATTAACTGAAGCTGGAGCTACTGTAAACTTCAAATAGTACAAATTCTGAATAAAATTTAGGAGAGAATTGAATTTTTAAGCACATGATGTATGAGATTTAATTTCTCTCCAAAAGTTATTTTATATTTTGTGTTAAAACCGTATGGTAACAACTCAACAAGTTATAGATGCACAAGTACATCTATGATCACTCAAAAACGAATCTCACCCAAAAACTTCTCAATATTGGGCTGAGGTAACTAATGGATTAGTTGTAATCAATCC
>CAMJDC010000064.1 GCA_946404285.1 uncultured bacterium
GCTGTAATTTCAGTCGCATCAGAAAGTGGAGGATAAACTATCACAATTCTATATGGTCCAAGCTGTAAAACTTTGCTTAGTTTTCTATCTATTTCCAAATAATTTCACTTTTCGTTTGTTGCCTCATCGAAAATTTGCTGAATGAGAGCATCCATTTCATCCTGAGTAATGATTTTTTCATCCATTACTGGATTTCGGTTTCATGGAGTTCATTTCTTTCTAAGTATTGGACGATCTGCCTTAAGATGCAATGACATCGTCGTTTCATCAAAATAATTATCAAGGACATACGTTTTCTCGCTTTTTATTTTTTCAGACATTTCTTTTGTATAAGTGAATTAAAACAAGATAAGTATATTCCAGATTCTGTTAAAATGCAAATTTTTGTCACAAAAATCAGGTTATTTCTCTTCTCTTTTCTATAAAAAATTGTATGATTTTAGTATTAGCTCCGAGTTATCTGTAAAAAACATTAAAAATCTGATTTGTAAAATTATTCTATTTTTCGGCCACCTTATATATTGATTTTTTTTCAAATTTCAATATAAACTTTATCGTTGAGTGGGCTTTATTTAGTTATTACCTGCATTCTTAATATATGTATTTTCATCTAATTTGAATAAAAGAGAAGAACTGAAAACAATATGAAATAGATATCCTCTTACAATGATGAGAGGAGGACTTTATTAGAGATTTTTTGGCGCATCGATGAATTGTTGTAATTTCTTTGATACAATTTAGGGATGAACCTACATCTTTTGGTAATATTTCAATGTTAGTTGCTCATAATAATGTAGCAATTCAAGTTTTGATGAAATGAGAAGATCTTTCTGAGAGGCTATATTACATGATTTTTCTTTGATTGGTTCCTTACAATGCAAATTATATAAACAATCCAATACCTGAACAGGATATGCAAAGTTTATTGGATTCGACTTTTGATCAGATAAAACAAGAAAATGAGAAAATTAAACTCGAGAAAGAGAAAGAATTTGAGAATGAACAGAAAAAGTATGAAGAGGCTTGAATAAAAGATGCTCTTGATATTCTTAATAAAAACATTGATCGTATTGAACAAATTCTAAAGGTATGAGCGTGAGTTATTTCATGAACTGAAATTAAAGATTTGGATAATTGTGTAAATGAAATGAAAAAAATCAGACTTTGAACAAACTTTAATAAGATGGCTAATCTTGTAACGGAGGCACATGTATTGGTAAATAAAGCTGAAGATAAAATAATTGATACATACAAAGATAAATGATTCTTGATATCAAATAATAGTTCTATGACTAATATTGATTTTATTTCTCAGTTATTTTATTATAATAGAGTTTCAGAAAAAAAGACTTTTTTTCCAAAAATGTTGACTGCAACTGAAAATATTAGTGCAATTTTATGACCATCTTCTGTATATTTGAGTTTATTAAGACGTGATTTTCTTTATACATTAAACCATACTGATTTCTGAGATTTCTTAGATATACTATTGAAATTGTCTGAATTCATAGTTTTGACTGCAACTGTAGTCTTGTGCCTATTATGGATAATAGCACCTTTAATATGAGTAGACTCATTTTCTCCGTATTTTTTGCCTGCTCTTTGATGGTTATGATTACTATTGTACCTATTGGATAGTTTAAACTTAAAAAATAACATTGTTAAATTAGCTTGATTTGTTGTATTATTAATAATCTATTGGGTCTGATTGAAACTCTTGTTGAGTACATTTTCTTTGTAATTGAATTTATTCGTCATTTTCTAATTCATCTTTAATCTTAGCAAGAAATTGGATTGCTTGGATTGGTGTCATATTATTTAGGTCTGCTTGAGTAATAATTCTTTGAATTCTTTCATATTTTTCTTGATACTTAGAATCATTATTCTGAATTTCAAAAAGTGGAGTAGAGATGATTTGCGTATGAGAATTACTATCTTGTTTTGTTTCAAATCATTTCAAAATTTCGCGAGATAACTTTAAAATATCATCAGGAATTCATGCAATTTTTGCTACATCAATTCAGTAGCTTTTACTAGCTCAGCCTTTTACTATTTTTTTCATAAATAGAACTTCTTTGTCTGTTTCATACACACTAACTGAATAATTTTTTACTTCTGAGTACATTTTTTCTAGCTTTATAAGTTCATGATAATGAGTTGCAATCAGAGTTTTTGCTTTTACGTGTTTGAGGACATATTGCAAAATTGCACTGGTTAAGGCCAATCCGTCATAAGTACTAGTTCCACGTCAAAGTTCATCAAAAATTATAAAACTCTGAGAGGTTGCATTGTTGAGAATATTTGAAACTTCAATCATTTCAGTCATAAATGTGGATTGATTCTTTGCAATAACATCTCCACTTCCAACTCTAGCAAAGATTCCATCAACTAATCAGATTTTTGCACTTGTAGCTGGAACAAATAATCCACAGTGAGCAAGCAGAACGATTAAAGCTGATTGACGTAAAAATGTAGATTTTCATCACATATTAGGTCATGTGATAATATGTATCATCTCTTTTTCTCAATCCTCTCTTTCTCAGATCGCCAAATCGTTTGGAATGAATTGCTGATCTGTGGGTAGATACGCTTCAATTACTGGATGCCTTCATCATACAATTTCAATCAGATTTTTATTATTCATTTCTGGTTGAATGTATCTGTTTTCAAATGCAAAAACCGCATGAGAACAAAATACATCTAATTCTGCGACCTTTTGAGCGAATGAAGATATTTCTGCGTTTTTATCTCAGATTTTTTCTCACATTTCTTTGAGAAGAGAATTTTCAAGTTTTGTGAGTTTTTCACGAGCTGTTAGGATATTTTCTTGAAGTTTTTCCAGGTAAGTAGATGAATAACGCTGATTTCATTTCAATGTATTTCTACGATATAGATTCAGTCTCTCATCTTCTTTATCTCAATTTCAAATTCAAAGTTTTTCCTCAAATTGAACTGAATCCTTTGTTGTAAGTTCAATGAAATATCATTGATTCATTACAAATTTTAGTTTCACGTTTTGAACTCAGCTCTCTTGAACTAGAAATTGCTGATATTGAAGCAATAAATCATCACTATGAAAAGCTATTTTTCTAAGTTCGTCTACTTCGTTATTCCATCAATCTGCAATGAAATATTCTGAGTCCATCACATCTTGATCAGATTTCAGCGTTTTTTGTAGAATTTCGTGTAATGACTTTAATTCATTTTCTTCATCTGGCTGAAGTCAAAGTAATCTTAATTCGTTAAGTAAAATTTCAGATTCTTCGTTTCATCCAAAGAATAAGTTTAATGTTGACCTGAGTTTGAGAAATGGGATTGGACTAAGTTTCTTATATAGAATTGAAGACGTAAGTTTCTGTAAATCATAAGACTCTCCTAACTTTTTGAGAATAAATTTAGAATAATCTATCTCCTGATAATGAGAAATCAGGTTTTGTCTTCTTTGAATTTCGGATAATGAATTGATAGGATTCGCTAGATAATAATGCAAAAGTCTGGCTCATGCACTTGTTTTACTCTGATCTAAAATTCAGAATAATGAATATTGTTGATTATTTTCGTAGCTAGAACTGAATATTTCAAGGTTCTTGATAGTGATTTCGTCCATGAGAACAAATCATGTCTGAGCATGATACGAAATTTTGGAAATATTTGCGATATTCTGCTGCTGAACGTGTCTAATGTAGTGAAGCAATAACGCAATTGCTTGAAATCTTCACTCTCCTACCGCTTGTCAGAAACTTGATAAAGTCTGAACTTTTGCCATATTACATAGAAAACTTTCAGGGTCAACTGGTACTTCATAAACAGATATTAAACACTGTAAATACTGCTGAATCGGAGTAGAAATACTATCTTTTTCTGGAAAATCTACGTCAATTATTATTTCAGTTGGAGATAAAGTCAGGATTCGTTTCTGTGCATCTCATAAATTAGAAAAACTTTTGGTTTGATACTCCCCTAAGGTAAAATCTCACCAAGCCAAATGGTAAATTTCTCATGAACTAAGTTCTTTTCTCGTGATAGCGAGCATATAATTGAAATTTTTAGTTCATTCCTGAATATAAGTTCATGGCGTGATAATTTGAGTAATTTCACGTTGAACTAGCTTTCATGGTTTTGGGTCAGTAATCTGTTCTGCGATTGCAACTTTGTATCAATGCTGAATCAATTTCGGGATATATTTATCTATGCTATGATGTGGAATTCACGCCATAGGAATTGGATTTTCAACGGATTTATTCTTGGATGTGATGACTAAGTCTAGCACATTATGGCAGATATTTGCATCCTCAAAAAAGACTTCGTAAAAATCTCCAATACGAAAAAATAGAATACAACCAGGATTCTGCTTTTTCATTTCTTGATATTGTTTCATTGCAGGCGTAAGTTCCATTGTTTTTCAT
>CAMJDC010000065.1 GCA_946404285.1 uncultured bacterium
TTATCGTCATAAACGAATTCTCTCTGATATTTTGGACGAATATTCAATTTTCCACTATATCATACTACTCATTCTTCGGCATTATCAACATAATCTTTGGCCACTTCACGAACAGTAATTCTGTGTAAATCAATTTTCATTTTATGAAAAATTATAAAATAAAATTATTTCTTACGACGGATCAAAATTCTCATATATGGGACTATCAAATCTCACTTTTTATCTGTATAACATACAAAACCACGACGAAAAGCTTTATTTTTATGAAAATAAATATTACATTGTTCTTCCGTTAAATTAGCACTCACTCATAGAGCTTGTCACATATCTCAATGAGCCATTCAAACAAGTTCAAATTGTTCTGGATTATATTTATCCATAAAAGTAATAGGCACTCACATTACTCAGTCATAATCAGATGGGATATCAGAAACTTTACCGACATTTATTGCATTATAATTATCATATTTTTGATAGGTTTCAGGATTATAATTTTTATATAAAATTAAATCTTCATGTCTTTCTTTATAATCTAAGTTTGTATACCAACGCACTCACTTAACACGAATATACTTATTTCATTTTTCATCAATTCTACATCAAGATGCATTTAAAGGATAATCATTAGGCACTCTAAATTCGCGGTCTCAACTATGAATACTTGCTCACAACCATATTCTATTATTCATTATCAATGAAAAAATTTCTTTATATGTTATCGCATTCACATTTCCTATTATCAAAAATTTCTTATCATAATTTACCAATTGAGATACATATTCACGGAAAAGAGAAAATGGGGGATTTGTGACCACAATATCTGCTTGTTTTAGTAATTCTATACTTTCTTCACTTCTAAAATCTCAATCTCATTTAAGCAACGTTAATTTATTTTTTCATTTTCAAGTTCTCAAAAGGTATTCTACATCTGCTAAATTTATCGCTCAATCTCCGTTTGCATCATAAACTTCATTTATTTCAATTTTATATGTTTTATTTGGTTGTCATTCAAAACCCGCAACTTCAAATAATGGCAACTGTGTAAAAGCGATAGGAGAAGTAGAATATCAAGTAGCAATAAGTTTTTTAAGTCAAAGAAAATTAAAATTTGCTGCGAAATATTTGAAAAAATTGCTTTCATATGGATCATCACAATTACAAAATACAGTTTTTCATTTAAAGTGATCTTTATAATATTTTAATTCTTTTTCAATATCCGAAATTTGAGTATAAAATTCATCTTTTTTTGCTTGATTTGCTTTGCGTAAATCTGAATTTCAAAACATAACAAAATAGTTTAGCGACTAAAATTTATCAGCCGAACTATTTTCCCAAAAATTAAAAAGACGACTGATACTATCGTAGTCGCCAAACATACCTTTCATAATAACGATTTCTCAACCGAAAACTAAGAAAGCGATAATACCAATCGTCTTAAGTTTTCAGTTAAGAAAAGTTGAGAGAACTTTTCGTTATGGTATATTTGGCTCTTTCCTTATATCAATATTTTCTAAAAAATCAAATAAATCCTCCATTCAAAAAAATATTGTAATTTCTCCATTTTCCCATATTCTTTATTCAGATTTATTTGCTTAACTAAGAACTCAATGACTGACCTAAAAGACAAAAAAAGTATCGTGATTTACTTCTCTAGAGCTGACGAAAATTATGGAGTTGGATATATAGAGAAATGAAATACAGAAGTTATCGCTGAATATATCCAAGAATTAGCTTGAGCAGATTTATTCAAAGTGGAGAGAAAAACTCCCTATGCCAAAGATTATGCCACTTGCATCAAAGAAGCTCAACAAGAAATTGATAATGATGAAAGACCTGAAATTGTGGATACTTTGGAAAGTATTGACGACTATGAAGTGATTTATGTTTGATGACCAATCTATCGGTGACAATTACCACAACCAATGGTTACTCAATTAGAAAAATTAAATTGGGAATGAAAAATCGTTAGACCATTTACGACTCATGAAGGTTCTGGATTAGCATGAGTTCCTAGTCAATTAAGAAATCTCTGCCAATGAGCTGAAGTTTTGGAATGATTAGCCATTCGCGGAAGTTCAGTTTATCAAGCTAAAGAAACGGTTGAAAATTGGTTGTAAAAAATCTGATAAAGATATTATTAGATATGAATGTTTTTTATTATAAAGTTTTTTTGAAGTTAAAAAAAATCCAACCCTAAGGTCGATTTTCACTTAGCGGGTGACGGGGCTCGAACCCGCAACAGTCTGCTTGGAAGGCAGGAACTCTAGCCAATTGAGTTACACCCGCATATTCATCATTACTTTTTAAGTATACATTTCCCTCTCCTTTTTTCAAGGGAATTTTAACTTGGGCGTGGCTGGGTTCGAACCAGCGACCAATCGGTTATGAGCCGACTGCTCTAACCACTGAGCTACACACCCATCTGTATCTTCGTGGCATTTAGCATAATAATAAACTTTACCTAAAAATCAAGTCAGAGTTTTCTCTTTTTTTTCTAAGTAAAATTATTATATCATAACTATTATATGCTGAGGTGGTGGAATTGGTAGACACGTACGTTTCAGGTGCGTATGTAGCAATACATGGGGGTTCGAGTCCCCTCCTCAGCAATTATTTATTCGATTTTATAAAATCATGCATTCACATTCTCATCATGAACATAATTCTGAACACTGAATTTGAACAGCTTTCTTTTTGAATTTAATTTTTGCTGCGATTGAATTTATTTGAGGAGCTTTAACTAATAGTATTGCTATAATTTCAGATTCTATACACGATTTGGGAGACAGTCTAGCTATATGATTGGCTTATATCTTTGAGAAAATTTCCAAAAAGAAAGCAAATGAAAATTATAATTACGGATATGCTAGATATTCTATTTTGTGAGCACTGATAACTGTATTAATTCTCGTACTCGGAAGTTTTCTAATAATGAAAAATGCAATCGAAAGATTCTCTGAACCAAAAGAAATTAATTCAATCTGAATGATAATTCTGGCCATAATTTGACTGATTATAAATGGTTACGCGGCACGAAAGACTGCAAAATGAAAATGAATGAATGAAAGAGCTATCACTCTGCATTTATTAGAAGACGTTCTTTGATGGGCAGCTGTTTTAATCGGTGCCATTCTGATTTACTTCTTTCATTGGAATTTCATCGATTCAATTTTATCAATCTGTATTTGTATTTTCATCCTATTCAATGCTTGTGTTTTGATGAAATGAATTGCCAATATTTTCCTAGAAAAAACTCCTGAATGAATATCTTATGAAAAACTAATTAAACAAATAAAAAATCTAGAATGAATTCAGGATGCACATCATATGCATGTTTGGACTTTGAATTGAGAAAAAAATTATCTTACAATTCACGCTTTGATTGATAAAAAACTGAAGACAAAAGATATAATAAATCTAAAAAAAGATATGAAAAAATTATTAAAAAAAGAGTGAATTGATCATTCAGTGATTGAATTTGAACGGGAAGATGAAGATTGTGAAAAATGAGATTTTTGTGATGAGTAATTTTATTTTATAATAATTATAGAAATGCATTTAATACATGATATTCCAGCATTCGTAGACCAAAAAAAATGATACATAAACGTTGTTGTAGATGTTCCAAAATGATCTAATAATAAATATGAATATGATCATGATTTAGGATGCTTCAGACTTGATCGTGTAATTCACAGTAGCATGTACTACCCTGTGGATTATGGATTTATACCTCAGACTTTATCGCTTGATTGAGATCCATGTGATGTGTGTCTATTGGTGACTAATCCAACTTTTCCATGATGTATCATCAAGGCTAGACCTATTGGGATATTATATACTTCCGATAATGCATGAGATGATCCAAAAATTATTGCTGTGCCTACTAGTGATGTAGATCCCAGATGGGATGAAATTCATCATATAGATGATTTAGGTCATCACATGAAAGAAGAACTTTTCACAATTTTTAAGCAAATTAAATTTTTGGAACATGAGAAATATGATAAAGTAGAAGTAAGATGATTTGGAAGCGTAATCGAAGCACAGCAAGAAATTATAACTTCGATAAAAAGATATCAAGATTCATTAAAATCTGAATAATTTTCTGCTATGTTCAAAAAAATGAAAGAGTTTGTCAAATTATATTTAAAATTTTTATTTAATTTTATTTTTTTGTAGGAGTGCATTGTAATATTTGACTAT
>CAMJDC010000066.1 GCA_946404285.1 uncultured bacterium
TTGATTCTGAGTTTTGTTCACCAGTATTTTCAGATTCTGTTGTTGATTCTGAGTTCTGTTCACTAGTATTTTCAGATTCTGTTGTTGATTCTGAGTTCTGTTTATCAGTATTTTCAGATTCTGTTGATATTTCAGAATTTTGTTCATCATCAATCTCAGACTCAGTTGGTGCTTCTGAGTGTATATCTCATTCTTCATCGTCATCTTCTCCTCCTCCTTCATTCTGAGTATCTTGTAAAGTATCTGTTTCTTCATTTTCGTTTTCATTTTCATCTTTGTCATTAGATGTATCGTCTTCCTCCTCTTGGACTACATTTTCTTCAACTTGAAAATCTTGTTCAGCATTATTTTCTGCTAAAACATAATTCATTGATGTAAAACATTGCGTCAACACCAATATCATTAATGTCAAAAAACTACAGATTCTCTTTACCATATCCATATTCATGTAAACACAAAACGGCCGAAGTACGGCTCATTATATTATACTCCAAAAACTCAAATTATGCAAAAATCACACGGCTTTTTTGCCCGTTTTGACTTGACTTTTTGATAATTGTTTACTTAATTTACAAAATTTTTTATATCCATGATAAACAAGGGATGAACTTGGATATTTAATATTTTTTCTTTGAAATTTAATATAAATTTATGGAGTGAAATAACCTATTTGTTATATCTCTATTTAGAATAACCCTAACTGTTGAGGTTTTTCGAATTCTTTTTTCATTTCAGTTAATGGTTTTTCTAGTCATTTGATTCAATTCTGATTGCAGATAATGTCTATATATTTACTTCAATCAAAGTTGAATTTGAAATTGTCTAATTCTGTCTTAGTTAAGTCTACATTTGCCAGTTGAACCATTTTTTTGGAGAAAAATGCATCGTCTTTTTGGCTAGACAAAATGGAACGTTCAGTATTTTCTAATTCATTTAAATTGTCATAAATATTTTCAATAGTTCCATAATGTTGAACTAGACTTTGAGCCTTTTTCTCACCGATTCATGTCACTCATTTGATATTGTCGGCATTATCTCCAAGTAGAGCAAGGTAATCTACGATATACTGAGGTTCAAAACCAAATTCTGCGAGAAAATCTTTTTTCTGATATGGTAAGTCTTTCACAGGATCTACGATGAAAACTCAGTCTGTAAGTAGCTGTTTCAGATCTTTGTCTGCAGAATAGACATACATTTCTAAATCTGAATTTTGATATTGTTTGACTAGTGAAGCAATTACGTCATCAGCTTCGAATCATGGAGCGATTTGAGAGATAATTCATAATTCTTTGATTATATTTTGAATGATTGGAATTTGAGATTTGAAATCATCGTCCATTTTTTTTCTAGTAGCTTTGTAGTCTGGAGCTAATTCGTGACGAAAAGTTTTTTGTTGTGCATCTCGTGCAATTGCTACGAAATCCGGCTTCTTATTGAGACGTTTAAGAAGCATACGTAAAAATCAATATACAGCGTTCATATTCTGTCAGTCAGGATTTTTCATCTCTGGAAATGCATAGTATGCACGGTATAAAAAGGCAAATCAATCGAATAAAAAGAAGTTTTTCATTTTTAAGGATGCATAATTAAATGTCTTTTTGTCATTCTGAATGAAGCGTAGCGAAATGAAGAATCTTGTTTATTGAGAGTATGATATCTAAGATTCTTCGCTATGCTCAGAATGACAATTATTTGATTATTTCATCGAGTTGTTTATGTAAAGCCTCAATATCTCAGTCATTATTTACTACAAAATCAGCCATTTCAATACAGGCATTGATATTCTGTTTGCTAGGATCTGAATTTTCACTTTCTAAACGTTCCTGCTCCTGAAATTTTTCAAAAGTTACAAAATCTGATGCACTTTTTCTAGCGATAGCTCTTTCAAATCTGAGTTTTTGGTCTGCATTTACAGCCAAAAGAATGAAATCAGAATTCTTTTTTAGACTTTTTACTTCTCAAATTGCACGAACTGATTCGATGATAGCATCTTTACCATTCTTTTGAGCTTGAAGAAAAAGTTGGTCAGTGATATAGGATGGTCAGTAATTGGCGCGTAAATCATTAGCAACTTCACGCATACTATCCCTATCCAAAGGTAATCACCTTTTTTCGATTTCTTCAGTCAGAAATCAGCGTACTGAATAATGAGCAAATCACTTCTTTTCTACGAGATAATTTACAATTTCTCATTTTCATGCGGCTTGTGGACCGGTAATTCAGATGATTTTCATGAAATGGATGATTAAATAAAAATTAAATCAGCTTTTTTATATAAATTTTAGGATTATAAACAAATAGAAAATAGGTGATGAAAATGTAATTAATAAAAACTATTTTAGTAAAAGTACAGTAAATGTTCTATTTAAAATTTATAAAGACAATACAGAATAATATAAAAAATTTTAAAAACAATGAGATAATACGTATAATAACTTGTAAAATGAAAAAGTAATCATAGATTCAGCTCGTAGTGATATAGATTGGGAGTTTCTATATTAGTTCAAAATTAATATTTCATGTCGTTATGTATGATCAGCATAATGATGATTGTTTTTTTTGGAATGATAAAAGAGTCTCTCAATATCATAGCTTTTGAGTAGATTTCTAGAAAGTAATTTCAGACTTTAGTATAGATTATACTAAACTCCCAAATCTGAAATAACTGAAGGAATTACCTAAAAACTATGAAATCTTACAACTCTTTTATTTTTTATTTTTACAAAGAATGTGAAAATTTCGAAAGAGTAGGCTAAGAAAGTGAATATCAATCGTGGCAGCGATGGTATTACTTTTGAATACGGTTTTGCCTACAGTGCCAGTTTTTGCTACAGAGGAGGTAACAAACGACTGGGAGTATATTTATAATGAAGCTACTTGGAATGAATCTTTTTCAAGTGGTATATTGGTGGATTATTATGAATGGGCCGATACAGTAGGATCTAAACCTTATAAAGAGGATTTACGATGTGGTGATCATGCTGCAGGTTGGAATGATGCTAGAAATGCTGTTGGGGAAGAACCACAACAGAATGGTAAAGCACTTGATGAGAATGGTTATTTTATTTATGATTGATGTGAACGTAGTTGGTTAGGAGCTAAAAATGCTCCAGAAGCAAAATATCCATGGGTTGCTGTAGAATTACCTAAACCATTTGAGTGAACAATTAAGCTTGTATATGATGGTGGCGCTCCATATTATTATCCAGGGGAACATGAAACTAAAACATTTACTAGAGGATTCTATATTGAATCAGTTGTTACAATGTTTTGAGATGAGTATTTAATAAATTGAAGCGAAATATCAACATTTGATCCAACAAAACTTGAGGTAACTCTTATACCTGCTGAATATGCAGCTCAGATAGGAGACGATAAATATGAAACATTACAAGCAGCAATTAATGCAGCAGGTGATGAGTCAGAAATAGTTGTATTAAATGATATAACTAATGAACATATTTCAATAACGAATAAAAATTTGATATTAAATCTGAGTTGAAAAACAATAAATCCATCTACGGCATGAACAGTAATAGATATTAATAATTCAACAGTAACTATTACGTGAGAAGGAACAGTAAAAAATAGTAATGATGGATCTTATCTTACAGTTGCAGCACACGAAGGTGCAGATGTGACAATTATGAACTGAACATATGAATCAGTTTCATTATGAAACACAGCACTTATATATGCATATAATTGAGCAACAATAACAATAAAAGATTGAACATTTAAATGAGCAAAAGCAACAAATCCAGAAGATAAAGATTGAAAGGTAATATATGCATGAGCATCAGATAATGTGGCAGCAGAAAGAGATAATTACTGATATTTGGTGATAGAATGATGATCATTTGAATGAAGAATGTCTGATTCTAACTGGTGACATTATGAGATAAAGTGATGAACGTTTGATAGGAATGAAGTAGCTCATTATGAGGATGATGTAAACTGAGATAGTCAGAATACACATAAAACAATAACATTAGCAGAAGCTGGATTTTTAGCAGATTGATATGAGGCAGTTGAAAATGCTGGTAAATGGACAGTAGGGTGTGGACCAGAAGTTGATACAACTGAATATCCATTAGAAGTATGTCCAGAATGATGAGTATGTGAGGAATCAGCAGGATATGAACAAGATGGAAAT
>CAMJDC010000067.1 GCA_946404285.1 uncultured bacterium
TAATGAAGGCGAAAATAATGAAAATAATAATGAAGGCGAAAATAATGAAAATAATGATGAAGGCGAAAATAACGAAAACAATAATGAAGATGAAAATAACAAAGAAGAGAAAAACGACAAAGAAACATTAACTCCAGAAGAATTCATAAGTGCATTTGAAAAGCTATGACCATGAAAATTTGAAAATTGATCAGAAATCCGAGTTCCAATATGAGAAAGTGAAATACCTTGATGATGATACCAATGGATGAAAATTAAAATTAGCAATATAGATACCGCAAAATGAACTTTCAAAGGAACAGTATTTTGATGAGAACTAAAACTCTCCAGTAAATATGAATGAAAATCTAAAACATTTGAAATGAATAAAGAAACACTAGATGATTTTAAAAAGATATCCAAAAATGTAAGTAGTAGTGAAGATAAAGTATGGTTACAACCAAACCCAGATAAGCTAGATTTTAATTCTTTTAGAACTAGTTTAGATAATAAATTATGAACAAATACCCTCGGATTTCCTCCCGAATGAACAACACGAGACGGCAACAAATTCATGCAAAAAATTATAGACGACAAATGAAAGGAAAAGGAGGTCGAAGTAAAATATTTTTGAGCACCAGATGATGACAAATCTACCTATAAAATTGAATATAACCCAATTAGAAAATCTTTTAGTGTTTCAACAACTTTCAATTGAGAAGAAAAATGAAAAAATTGAAAACCTGAAAAAAAACGCTTTTCATATAAACGCGATATGGATTGGAATAATTTTCTAATTTTCTTTACCCAAAAATGATTAGTTCCCCAAACAGAAGAAGAATCAAATAAAGCCAGAAGAAAACAAGATAAAGAATTTAAAATGGTAAACTGAGGAAATCGGAAAATAAACTGGTTCAGTTTCAATAACTTAAAAAATGTTTTCAAAACTATAAAATGAAACATTAAGAAAAAAATAGACGACTACAATAAATCACAAGAAGAAAAGCTAGAAGACATACTCGTTGGAGATCGATGAATATACAACAAACTTGCCGGAATTCTTGGATTTATACCATCAATGAAAAATGGACTATGAGAACTACAACAAGAATACTACAACGAAAGAGATAATAGAACATGGAAAAAAATCGAATATTATTTAAAGATATTCCAGGCCGATCCAGATTTTTGAACTACTTTCGATCAAGTACCCCCATTTGCAAAAATTTTATGATGAAAATCATACAAGGATTTCATCACAGATTTAGCAAAACCTGGTAGTTCAAGATCAAAAGATGATATCCATAAAGCTGCAGCACTATTATTAGCTAATATAGAAAAATGATCATCACCTTATCGTTGACTAGCTGGTCAAGAAAACTCTGGGCTCTGGGTTAAAGTTTTACTAGGTCCAAACCATTATAATAAGTTTATGGAAGATAAAGAAAACTGTATTTATGATTTGAAAAAAAATTGAAAAAACAAAGATCAAATACAAGACGTTTTAGCCACTTGCGAAATGGATTATATCATAAACAATGTAAGCTGAGCCAACTGAAAACTCAAATACTTCGGTAGTCATGAAGATAGATGAATTCCTGGGAAAAAAGGTACAGACTACGTAGATAATTATTCAAAAAAAACGTTATCTAACCAATTCGCAGATAAATTAAAATGAACATATAAATGACGATTTGATAAATCCGCTGTCGAGACTGCTTTTGACGGAATCAAACACAATGACTTTAATCTAGCAAAAGAAGATTTCATAAAATTAATCAAATCTTCTAGATTTCCATGAGCTGTTGCCAATCTCAAAAAAATGTTTATGCTAGCAAAAACTGAAGAACAACAAGCAGAATATCAAAAATTTTTCCTAGTATATATGTTGAGTGGTGTATTAGACATAAACGGTAAAAAAGATTTAAGAAAACAAACTTATCAATGGGCCAAAACTATGTCATTTCTACCAGGAATGCTAGCCAAAGAAACATGCCATTCTGAAAAAGTCGTAACTTTGTTAGAAGATTTCTGCGAAGAAAAATGATATTGAAAATTTTCTGATAGTATTAAATCTTATTTCCATGAATGAGATTTACTGAAATGAAAACTAAATGTTGAAACTCTAATTGGAGAATTAAATGAACGATGGGATGTAGATAAGATGAAAGCATTTGAAAAATACTCAAAATCCGACTTTCCTTCAAAAAATTTCGCTGAAGGTTCTGTATTGTCTGAGCTAAAGAAAGATTTATTAAAATCTGACATGGAAAATATAGATACTTCATTATTAGATAACCCTCTTGTAGCCAATAGCTGATGACTATTATCAAACATAAATGTTGTACATAATAGAATAGATATAAAGGATTGAGAATTCTCATGAAAAGATAACGATGAAATAGAGAATAAGAGAAAATTCCGAAATAAAATAGCCGATGAAGTTAAAGATACTCAACTAACCGTAGAAAATACAGAACTGTTACTTAAACAATATTGTGAACGATTCCAAATACATGATAAAGAAAAAACTTATAGACGAATAAAAACTGCCTATGAAAGAAAAAACCGAATCGGAAGACATGCTGAATTTAAAAATAATGACAATACTCGGGATGATATGGGTGAAATTACACAACATGAGATTGATTCTATAATATGGTACACTTTCCAATGAACAGCCATGAGTGAATATTTTTGAGGACACAGATTACCTACAGAAATGAAAAAAGTTTTAAAAGCATTCCAAGATTTCTTTAAAAGTGCTTTTGACAATAATATTTTAAAAGATCCAAAAATCGTCTCCAAAACATTTAATATTGAAAATGAATGAAATATAAAACCACTATTACTATGATCCTGGGATAGATATAACGAAACCGTTACATGAAAAGAATATACCATTGATGATGATAAAAAAGAAAAGAGTCGTGTAAAGAATCACTTTATTTGATGAAACTTTATAAATCACGATATTGCAGCACTCGAAAGAAGACTGAAGAATCTTTCATCGGGAGATTATAAATCTGTAACAAAAAGTGATTTAGATACTCTAGTCGATAGATATAGAGACGCAGCATAAACATAATATAGACACTTTTTTTTTCCTTTATTTTTCAAATCATTTTATTATACATGTGTCTGTTTTTCAAATAAAAACAAAAAAATCATCATCCAAACTACATTAAACGGCTTTATATCTTACTACGAAAATATGTGAATAGAATGATATCAATATGAAAATAAAAGAATTTGCAAATATTGATTACAAAGAGAGACTTGTATAAAGTGTTTATTTGAAAATCTCTGTACTCCTGAAGAAAAGAAACAAGATCAAAACAAATGAACTTCTAAAAATAAAGAATCAGACTAAAGATTAGAATAATAATCATAAATTCTAAACTTAACTTGAATTTTCTAGTCAATCAAATATCATTCAAGCTGAATTTTTACATATTTTTTGTGTAATTATGGCTTTACGTCCTTCAGGATTTGTGGAATACTCCCCTAGTGAACAACGTATTTTCGATCAATTAATCAGCGAAATTCAGAACCAGTTTCAGTTATTTTGATATACTCATATCCATACTCCTGCAGTAGAAAGTAATGCTGTACTCTTGTCGAAAAACTGAGAAGAAACATGAAAACAAATTTTTGGACTTTATGGATTAGCTCAATGAGCTAGTGATTTGAAAGATTATGCTTTACATTTTGACTTAACTGTACCTTTTGCCAGATATGTTTTGGACTGGGAAAATAGTTTAACATTTCCATTCAAAAGATTTCAGATTCAGCCTGTACGACGTGGAGAAAGAGCTCAAAAAGGACGTTATCGTGAATTTTGGCAATGTGATATTGACGTAATTTGGAGGAGAGATGATGAAAAAACTGTACTTTACTATGATGGAGAAACTATTCTGACTTT
>CAMJDC010000068.1 GCA_946404285.1 uncultured bacterium
CATCCATTATCATCAAATTATGAAGCAAATGATATAGTAAATATTAATTCAGATTTCACTTCTAATAACTCTTCAAAATTTAAGCTACGTAAAGAAGCTGCTGAAATGTTTGAATGAATGGCATGGGCATTTTCAAATGCGTTTGAATTCAAAGCTAAATTGACTATCAATTCTGCTTGGAGATCTCAAAAATATCAACGCCAATTAGCTAGTAAATGTTCAGTATGACGCTGTGCAAAGCCTGGAACAAGCGAACATGAAGCTGGATTAGCTTTAGATTTGTGAGTGAATGGATGAAATATAAGGGCATGAAGTTGAAAATATTATCAACGATTGGTAGACAATGCACATAAGTACTGATTTCATAATTCGTACCAAAAATGAATGGAAGTGGATGGAAAGATTGTAGAACCATGGCATTGGAGGTATGTTTGAGTAGATTTGGCTACGTATTTGCATGACAATAATCAGACTTTTGCAGAATATTTTTATGAAAATATCGAACAGAGAGATTAATTAAGAATTTTTAGTTTTTATTATATAAATATGACAAAAAAACACGACGATCAGGCCATTGCACAAAACGATGATCAAGATATGAAAGATTTGGAAGAGATGCTAGAAGAGGTAAAATCTGACAAAGATAACGAAGAAATGATTGAAAAATTACAGGCAGAAATTAAAAAACTTCAAGCACAATTGGCAGAGAAAGATGAAATTGTGAAGAATGCTCAGTTAGCATATCTTCGTGCAAAAAATGATATGGAAATGATTCAGCGTCAATCTGCTATGAAAGCTGAATCTATGCATCAAGATTTATTAATTAAGATTGTAAAGAAACTTTTGCCATTTGTGGAAGATTTGCGTAAATCTTTGGAAAACTTGTCTGATGAAGATAAGAATTCTCCTATGGGGAAATGAGTACAAATGGTGCATGATAGATTTATTAAAGCATTGGAAGGATTTAAAGTATTTCCTATTCCATCATTACATGAAAGTCCTGATACATTAATGCATGAACCGATAGGAATGCAACCAACTGAAGATAAAAAATTAAAATGAAAAATAATTCAGGTTTTTGAACAAGGTTTTTATTATCAGAAAGAAAATTGAGATAGAGTTACAATTTTCCCTAGTAAGGTGATAATCGGTCAGTAAATTGGGATATTTTAAACTTTTGCGAGGTATGGATTGTAAAAGTGTTTTTTTGTAAAGTATATCCCTATATATTTCATTCATATAGCTTTAAAAATATTAAATTTTATAGAACAAAAAACAGATTTCATCTTGAATTGAACTATTTAATAAGTGAAGTTTGATTATAATGGTAAAAATTGTTGTTTTCACTAGAATTTTTCTGTAAAAAATATAATCAAAAACGGAATGTAATAGATTTCATAAAACAATTTTAAATTACATAATGCATCATACTATAGGGAGATATAGATTCTTCATTTTCAACTCTCAGACTTTTAAAGTCTATATATAAAATGATGGTGAAATAAAACATATTGGAAAAAGTCCACCCCATCGTGGGATGAACTTTTCATCTATATTTGTAGGATTAGTAAAGGATTATATATCTCATTTGTCCTAATGATCCAGCACAACCTGTATTGTTTTCAACGTTAGCATTTGTACAACCAGCTGCTCCTGTCTCCGTCACATTCGTACAAGGGTGAATATCTCTTAAGTCTGTTCCTCATGTAATCACATCGCCATCATCACATACTACCCAATTTGATCATCAAGCAACCTCAGTCTTTGCCATAAGTGCAAATCATCCACTTTGAACTGAATTTCTCTTTGCAACAACATAACCATAATCCGTAACGGTAGTTCCTGCAGTTCCAGCTCACGAAAATGTAGTACCTTTTAGTGGATCGCTTGGAACTTCATTCATTCATGCCTGAATCAGTTCTGTTTCTATTGCTTTAATTCCCGTTCCATTACCTACTTCATCTTGCTTTGGCCATTTTCAAAAATCTCATTGGTAAGTTACTATAGCTGACTGAATCTGAGATAAAGCTGTCTTACGAGATACATCTCTAGCTCTTCACTGTGCTGCTTGCATTCTTGGTAATAATGCAGCAATCAAGATACCGATAATAACGATTACGATAAGCATTTCTACCAACGTAAACGCTTTAAGTGTGTTTTTCTTCATTGATTTGAATAAAAAATAAAAAAGAAATTTGAATTAAACCGTAAGTTATCATAAAAAAATTTAACTATATTGCAAGCTGCTAGTGAAAGTTCAGCTTGACAATTCTATAATAGTCGTGTGTGGTGTTTACTTTATTTTTTAAAATTTTACATTCACGGAGTAAATTCATGGGACATCTTGCATTACATACCCCTGCATCTCTAAATCAGTCAATTTTCACATAGCTTCTCCGAAGTCTGTAGAAATTTCACTCAATCGCTGAGAAAAATCCTCATCACTATGCTGTGATACAATTTTAAGTAAAGATTTTTCTTCATCTGTCAGGTTTGAAATATTTGTGGAGATTTGAATTTCTGCAGTTTCACTCTCCTGCTGTATTCCAAATAATTTTAAAACCGGACTAAAATCACTAAGTAGATTTGCTTTTCAGGATGAGACTAGATGGTTGGATCAGATTCCATTTTCTGAAAAGATTGGATTTGGAACTACGAAAATTGGTTTGTGAAATTGATATGCAAAATCGGCCGTGATTAAGCTACCTGATCATTCACGAGCTTCTGGTAGGAATAATGCATCACTTAGTCCTGCTATCAATCTATTTCTCTGGGGAAAACTCCATGCCGTAGGTTTGAAATCTAGTTTGAATTCTGAAAAAATCAGTCAGCCATTTTGGATGATTTGCTCCATAAAACTGCGAGCTGAACTATTCCAGTAATAACGAAGTCCTCAGCCAAGAATTGCGATAGTTGGTAAATGATAACCAATAGAAAGCTGATGGCAAAGATGGTCCACTCCCCTCGCCATTCACGATACTGTCACAATATTTGAATTTCAGATTTGAGTGAATAATGCTTGCATGACTTGATTGGCATACTGAGACATATCACGAGGTCAGACTATTCAGAGGATTTGATGATTCAGAATTTCTAAATTTCACATTGCATATAGAATTGCGGGTGGATTTTTGGTAGAGGTAAATTGGTGTGGAAAATCTGGATCATCGTCTAGTAGTCATATAATATTATGTTGGTTCATCCATGTTTCTAATTTTTCGGCAAAGTGCTGATTATCTGGATTTTCAAAGAAATCTGAAAAATCATCAGCTTTGCGAAGCTCTGACGGAGTTAGATTTTCATCCAACGAATATACTAAAATTTTCTGCATTTTAATATCCATTTTTTCTTTTGTCATAATAAATCATGACAGTAGAATATGAATATATTTTTTGATTACAAGATTAAAATCAAAGAAATTTTTGACAAAACTGAGATTTAGTCATTTCGATAATTTATCCAAAAAAGCTTGTTTAGCATGTCATTCTGAGCGATAGCGAAGAATCCAGGAAATGTGACATAAATGGATTCTTCGGTCGCTTTGCTCCCTCTGAATGACATATTAACACACAAGATTCTTCATTTCATTCAGAATGACAAAAAAATCCCCCATTTTGGGGGATCTTCTACTGTTATAAATATTATTCAACTTTCAATCCTTTACTCAAATTCTTACTCAAAGTGGATAAAGCATCTTTTAATTGACTTCAAGTTAGTCCATCATAAGCAGCTTGCCATTGAATATCATTTAATCTACTTCCATTAGCATCTACTACTTCATCAGAATCATAGAATTCA
>CAMJDC010000069.1 GCA_946404285.1 uncultured bacterium
AGAGATTTGTATCACTAAAATTTATTTCCATTCACGGCTGTAATTTATCTTCATATTCTTTTACCAAATGTCCAACTTCCATAAATGATAAGTAATTACCACTATAATCAACTACATTTCTATCATAAGAATTTTTCATATCTCAATTATACAGAATTCTATCATACAAAAACTCATCAAAAAATTTTTTTCTACTAATTCATTTTAGATTATTAATTACTTTCTTTTCTCCTTCACTTAATCAGTTAATAAATTTCTGTTCACTTTCTTCATATTGAGCAATTAAATTTATAAAATTTTCTCTTAAATATCGGAAGTTATCTCAATTATTAGTTTCCCAAAATTTATTTTTCAGTTTTTCTCATTCTTTTTTATATTTTTCTCATAATGACAAAATTTTAGCCAATTCTTCCTGCTTCTCTTTTGGAAGATGGTTTTTTAATTTTTCTATTTCTGCTATTGCTTTCTCTTTTTCTGCTGGCATTTAGATACTTTGTAATTCTAAAATCGTTTCTTGTGCCTTATCTATATCAAAATCCTCATTTGTACTAGATTCCATAATGAGATTTTCTATTATCGATAAACATTTTCCAATTTTGTTTATAGTTTCCTGGTCACAAGCATTAACATTATCTTCATTTTGATACCACTCACAAATGTCTGTTAATATTACTGTGTATTCAAAATTCAGACCATTGAGACCAAAAAAGTTTTCATAATCTTCATCCTCTTTTTGCGAAAGTATAGTTTCACAGGTGTCGATTATTTCTTCTGGTGTATATTCGTGATTCTCATCACTTTCATTATTTTCAGTATCTTCAGCCGAATTATTACCTTGACTCTCCAGTTCTTCTTCATATTGCTTTATTTTATCGTCATCTATTTCTATTCAATCGCTAAATTTATCACCAAAATATTCTTTATACATATCTTGTTTTGTAATAATCAATCTTCCATTAGACAGCAAAGACTCACTAATTTCAAGTTTTTTATTATGGATATCCATCAATTCAAAATTATCACTCTTTCCACTTGTTTGTTTTTCTCTTTGTAAATTTCTCTCTATATCCTTTGTTATTTCACTTTCTTTTCATTGAATAGCAATATCGCTTGGCAAAAATCAGACTTCCTTAGCTATATAATATATTCATTCTCTAGCCTGATTATTTTCTGGAATCATTTTTATGTATTCATTGTATACATGATACCATAGTGACTTTGTATCGCCTTTATAGGAATTTATTATAGTCAACAAATCTCTCATTGAAAATCATTGGCTATTTTCCATCATAGTTTTTACATCTACACCATCACATATAGTTGTCTTTCATTGAAACGCATCTTGAACTAACTTTATAAAAGATGCTAATTTTGTCAGCTCTCCAAAAAAGGCTTTTTTCTTTTCTTCATTTGAATTCATGTCCACAAACTTCTCTTTTATTATATCAAAACCTGTAACTTCTGTATGAGTTAATAATTTTGCAGCTGTTTCTTTTTTAAATTCTTCATTTCATAATTTATTAATTTTTTTATTTTCCTTTTTTGAAAATAACAACATCAGAACTACTCAATACAATTCATTTTCCGTCATATAATCAAGCATATCATTATTCTCTCTAAGATCTGATGCATTTTCATTTTCAAATTTTTTAATCTCTTGTTTATGATATCACTTACAGATTCTATGCATACGATTCATTAAAGATTCATCTATTGTATACCTTCATCTATATCTTTTCGCATTTGAATTTTCATCTTTATCATTTCATGTACACATAATACAAAATCATTCTTTTATTGTAATCGGTGAAAATCCATTTCACAGAGATACTGTCTGTCATACTTTTCTCGTAAAATAGTGATTTAATCACAATAAAACTTCAGGTCTAATTCAGTTCATTTCATCTATAATCAAAGGAACTCCTTCATTCATAGCTTTTAACATTCATTGCAAATGGTATTTTGTAAATATATTATACTCTAATAAATTTTTTTTATCTATCTGTTCACACATTTCCTTTTTTTCATCTTCAGTTAGACTTGTATTCTTATTTATTGCCTCTTTTACTGCAATTTTAAATTGCCTTTCTTTATTCATTTTATCAATGAATTCTTTTTGTTTTTCAACTGATGTCTCTTCTTTATTTAGAGCATCATCACTCGTCGATAAATAATTTTCAGATGTAACAATCTTTTCCATAGTAAAATCAGAAAAATCTGTCTCAGAATTTCAGGTAACAAGAACTGGTTTCTTATTTTTTCTTTCATCTGATTCTCCATATATTTCATCCAAATATAAATGCGAAACTAATAAGCACAATTCAGTTTTTCCACTTCATGTATCTCAAGTAAGAAAAACCATCTTTCCATTCTTTATGTCTGAAAATATTTTTTTTAAGTTTCATATTTCTTCTGCAGTAATTACGTAGTTATATTTTTGGTATATTCTCTGTACTGCATGGAAAAATGCGATTGGATTTACAAAATTTTTTCTGACAGCATCACTTAACGTTTCACTAGATCAGTCATTTCAAATAGAAGTTTCTTCATTAATCAAATTTCCATCTTCATCGTATGTATATATTCATTTTGGCAATTTAACTTCCACATCTGTTTTTTCCTCCTCCAAGAATCATCCTCATTTTTTCAAAACATCTTTTAGATTTTCACTAATGTTTTTTGATATTAGTCCAAAAAGTTTCGAATTTTTATATCAATTTGTAGTTTCTCATTCGAGAACTTTCATGCTATTTTTTGTTTGTTTATATTCTTCCAAATCCGCTAATAAGGAATTTATTAAAATAGTATTAAATTCTCCTAAAGATTTTTCATTTGAAATTCCTTTAGCACTTTTGGCCAACATAGCTACGACACTTTTCAATTTATCAGTATCTTCTATCTTCGATAAAATTCATAAAAGTCATTGCTTTTTTAAATCAGATTGTTCTACTTTATCTCAATCAGCCAAAGCATCATTTATTCTTTTAATAAAATTTTCATTTCGTTTATCGGATTTTTCATAAAGCAAAGAGGCATGCTTCTGCTCCAAAAACATCATTTTCTGCCTATAAGAATTATCGAGATTAAAACTCTCCATCATGGATCTTTCTCACATTTTTTGTGATTAACAAATAAAACTATATTAATTATAGTACAAAACGTTTTATAAGTCAAAAAAAATCGGACTTTTTTTTATATTTGTCTTCATTGAATTATGTCGATTTTCAATTATATAAATTTGTAATAGATTTTTTATTATATTTCCCTTTTATTATTGTAGAACTCTTGATTTCTAATCACTAATTTAATCTTTTATTCAATCTATTTTTTTATACATTATTTTAGTAGTATTAATTTTTCATATCAACGCTATGACATCAACAAAAAAGCAAGCCACAAGAAACATCAAAATTCATTGATGGATTAATTTAATATCTGGAATAACATTTCTTGTACCAATAATATCAATTTTTTATAAATACACTGGATTATCTACAGCCGAAATTATATTAATATCAAACGTTTTCACTTTCTGAATGTGGATTTTTGA
>CAMJDC010000070.1 GCA_946404285.1 uncultured bacterium
ATAGAAAAAGTTTTGAAGATAGAGCTTATGAATATTTCGGTATTGAAGTTCCTGAAACTGAGGATTATGTTTCTTATTATGATAATTGATCTATAAGAGAGGTATGAACTTATGTTGATGAAAAGAAAGAATGAACTTGGATTTCTTACGATGAAGAGTGAAATATTATTGATGTTCAGGATTATGTAAAATGAATTCTAGTGGAGCAAATTTGACCAAATAATTATACAGTTGTTTGACCTGATGACTGATTTGAAAAAGAAAGGAATGAATGAACTTTGGTCTTGAGAGCTAATTATGAAGATCACACAGATTATATATTTTTAGCTAAATGAATGTGGGAAGATTTCTTAAGTTTTGATGACTATTGAAAAGAAGTCACATTTCAGTGAAAAATATATCCTGTAGATTGAGCAGCAGGAAGTCATTATTATAATGCTGACTATGTTGAGCAATTAGATATTGTTAATGCAGAATAAACCATGGTAGATCCTAACTTTCAAGATAGGATTAAGCAATTTCAAGATTTGATAGATCAGTCTAATCATATCGTATTTTTCTGATGAGCTGGGGTTTCTACTGAAAGTGGAGTACCTGACTTTAGGAGTAAAGATTGACTTTATAATCAGCATGATGTTCAATTTGAGAAATATCAACCTGAATATTTATTAAGTCACTCATGTCTATACAAGGAACCAAAAGTATTTTTTGAATATTACAGACAAAAAATGGACTGCAGATGTGTGAAACCAAATATCACTCACAAAAAATTAGCAGAACTTGAAAAAGTCTGAAAACTCTCTGCAGTAATTACTCAAAATATCGATTGACTACACCAAAAAGCATGAAGTAAAAATGTTTTAGAAGTTCATTGAACTACTCAAAGAGTTTATTGTGATGAATGTGGGAAACAATTTAATCCAGATATTTTATTTACATTTAAATGAGATATTCCATACTGCGAATGTGGATGAATGCTCAGACCTGATGTAACTTTATACGAAGAACAGCTACCTCAAAAAGCTTGGCAAGAAGCTGTAATCGCTTTGAGAAATGCAGATTTATTTATTATTTGATGAACTTCTTTGACTGTTTATCCAGCTAATACTTTGATACAATATTATGGATGAGATAAAATCGTTATCATAAATAGAGATTCTACTACTCAAGATAGATTTGCTGATATATTGTTTCATGAAAATTTAGGGAAAGTTTTTGGAGAAATTACTGTTTAATTGATTTATGATTTTGGAAAAAAAGTTACATTTTTTTTGATTTTATAAAAATTTTTGTATATAATTATTTTGTTTTATCTTAGATAAACTTAATGTGATATAAGAGAATTTTTAAATATTTACGTGTATTTTTGGTTTATTATCCTTTTTTCTATTGGGTTTTAATTATTTGACTTAGTTGTGACTGAGAATGAGATTCATGTAAAGCCTTAGATCATATTCCGGCAATTGCGAATTTTTTTCTCATTACGTATATCTTTGGGATTGTCCTCATTTTATGACTATTTTGATTATATACTCTATTTTTAATCACTAATAAGGTAAAATACAACATTAAACAGTCAATCAGAAAATATTGTAAAAATTTTAAAATTAAAAAGAAAAAAATATGAAAGTATCCAATTATAATACAATATACTCCACCGAGATGATTAACTCCGATGGAAGTATCATATTTGTATAATTTAAGACATTTTAAATGAAATATAAGTTGTTTGTTTTATAAATGGGCTGCTGAAAAAAGAATCTCAATGGATTTTAAACAGTGAAATATCTTATCTTTTGATAAAATTGTAATTAAAGCAATAGATTCCTCTTTAGAGAATATGTCAGAAGATGAACAATTTCAACGGGACTTAATCTTCGGACAAGATAAAGAAATAACTCTACCAAATATCGATATATTAAGAAAGATTCCTGCAATAAATATTTATACAGCAAAAAGTTGTTTTGACAAAAAATTTATTAGCATAAAGTTTTCAATAAAATTAACTGCTAAAAATGTTTCTTGATTTCTTGCAATACTATGAATTGTTTCAATATTTCTTCTCTTGTTTACTGCATATGCAATATCATTTCTTAAATTTTGAATACCTCCACGAATTTTATTAATAGAGGTAGCATTTAGTATAATTATGATTTTTTGGAGTTCTTTAACGGAAATGTTTTATGAGAAAAAAAAATTAACATATTATAAACTATCTGAAAAATGAAAGGAAATTTTAGCTGAAATATATTGATTCAAATATTTTTTAGAAGCTTGTGATGAGAAAAAAATCAAAACATTTTTAGAGCAAGATTCTGAATATTTAGATAAAATAATGCCTTATGCAGTGGCTCTTTGAGTGGAAACTGAAATAGTTGATAGTATTTCTCCTGATATTTTAGATTGAATAAATAGTAATCGATATTTATGAGATTTGTCTTCTTTAGCAAAAGCCATGGTGACTTCTTCTGAACGTGCTATATTATTTTCTACTGAAAAATTGGATGACAAAAAATGTAAAAAAAGCAAAAAAGATAAAAAAACGGCTAATGTTAAGAAAAATTTTAATAACAAAAATAATGATAAATCTTTTAAAAGTGTAAAAAAAGTTAAATTTTAATTAATTATGAATAAGTTGAAAATCGAATTATCTTTTTTAAAATAAGAGTGTTTATTAAATAACTTGTTTTTATGAAAATTAGAAATCAGCTTTTTCTTTTGAGTTTAGCTTGTATCACTTTAGTTGGTTGTACTCCTACTGCGCCTGTAATCATCGATGAAGAAATAGATTATTCGCAGGAAGTTGAATTAACAGGGAATGAACATTCCAAATTATCATACCTTTTGGAGGGAATGATTGACTTGGAAAATGATTCGCCAGATGTTTGGAATAAACCACTAAGCACAGATGAACAAAAATGAACTTTCATTTTCAACATTCTAAATAACAATTATATGGATAAATACGAAAATCCAGGAGAAGCACCTGAAAATCCTTACTACCCTATTTTGGAGGATTGGTTTATTCCTAATGATTGAGACGTTCATGATTTCGTTTTCCCTGTAGATAAAGAAGTAAAAGTGGCTTACAAAAAGTCTGATATCGACCAAATTATGACTGATATTGTTTGAGATACTTTAAAAGATTGAAGTAAGATTAATCAGGATTGAATTATATTAAGCTGAGATAAATATTTGTTTTTTACTTATCTTTATTACGGTTCAGATTTAATTTGAAATAAATGAAGAGCTACAAGATTTGAGATAGACAATATAAATCAGTCTTCTGAAAAAGATATTGAAGTAAAAGCAAGATATTTGGATGATGCCTTGGAAGACTGAGAAGACCTTGATGAAACTGAATGTAAATTAACGTACCATATATCCAAGAATCCGTGAGGTTTCTTCGGATATACTGTTAATGAATATATGTATACATGATGTAAATTAGACAAAAATTATATTGCTCCAGATTTACCAAGTCAAATGATTTATGAAATAGACGAATGAATTTATTCAGATTATATAA
>CAMJDC010000071.1 GCA_946404285.1 uncultured bacterium
ATAATATATGAACGAAGAAAGAAAAAAAATCTATGAAAACCTCATGGAGGATATTTCTGAATTAAGTGAAGATTTACAGGATTTGCTCTTGAAATGAGCTGAAAAATGAAGTCTTTTGGAGGAGGACTTAATTGCATCACTTGATAATATGGAAGGATCCATTAGAATTTTGGAGAAATTCTATGATTTGTGTGATAAACTTAAAATTAAAGTAATTACTATTGAGGAAGAATTAGAAAATTCCAGTAAGGAAGAAAAATTAACTAAAAAGGAATCAAGAGTTGGTAAAATCTCATTATATTGAAAGAATGATTTACCACCTGATATGCAATATAAAGACTACATTAAATTGTATTTCAACGACATTTCAAAAATTCCTCTTTTGACTGCCGAAGAAGAAAAGGAAGTAGCTAGAAGAGTAAAGAAATGAGATGAAGCCGCTAAACAAAAGTTAGTTGAATCAAATTTGAGATTAGTAATTGCTATTGCTAAACGTTATTTTGGATGAAGACTTGGATTTGCTGATTTGATTCAGGAATGAAATATCTGACTTATTAAAGCTATTGAAAAATTTGATCCTGATAAGGAGTTCAAGTTTTCTACATATGCGACTTGGTGGATTAAGCAATCTATCACAAAGGCTATTGCTGATATGTGAAAGAACGTTAGAATTCCTGTACATCTAATTGATGAAATCAATTCTTATAATAAGACTTATTCTCTATTATTCCAAAAACTTTGAAGAGAACCAACAAGTAAAGAAATCTGACAAAAATTATGATATCCTATCAAAAAAGTAAAAAAGCTTGAAGAAGTTATTTTTGGTAATGTATCACTTGATAGAGAAGTTGGAGATGAAGGTAGAGATACATTAGCAGATTTGATTGAAGATGGAAACACATTACGTCCAGATCAATTAGCCGAGAGAGATACTCTTAGAGCTAATTTGGATCAGATTTTATGAATGCTTGATGATAGAGAATCTAAGATTGTAAAAATGAGATATGGAATCGATGGACCTAAATATACTCTTGAGCAGGTAGGAGAAGAATTTGAGGTAACTAGAGAAAGAGTAAGACAGATTGAGCAGAAAGTGATTCAAAAATTAAAAGAGCATCAATGATTACAGAAAATGCTTGGAATTGAAGATGATATTGAGAAAATGGAAGATGAAAATATCAAGAAGAAAAGAGCTAAAAAAGCTCAAAAAGCTCCTGCAAAAAAGAAGATTGAAGACGATGACGATGAATTTGATTTTGAAGGATGGGATGATGACGATGATGATTCAGAAGATCACTTCCCTACTGATGCTGAAGATGATGATTTTGATATAGATGCAGCAGAAGAGTAGAAATAATTTTTACAATATGAAATAAATTTATTATGAAAAATAAAATAATCATTGGTATTATTTGTTTTATTGTTGTGTTGGCCTGCTGTATTGGATGATATTTTTTGATGTGAAATAAAGATCTTAGCTTTAACCACGAAATTGTTTCATCACGAAAAAGTGATTGAGAGTTGCATGTTTTAACTTCTATAGATGATGAAGTTGTAGGTGATAGCATGTGGTGTGGAACTTTCCAATTAGTGTGGAATGATATGGTGAATGAAGTTGTTAAAAAAGATGTAGAATTTAATCCCCAACTTAAGATTGTAAAAAACTTAAACAAACAAACATTCACAAAAAAACAGCTTTCTCCAAGTAGTTATTATTCTAAATTTTGATTACTAACATTAGATTTAAAAGCTGAGATAGAAAAGTGAATAAAAGAAAAATTTAATGAAACAAGTGATATATTAGATCAATGAGCTGATTGGTCAAATGTTCCACAAAGTGATGATTATTATGAATGAAAGGATGAGAAAAAATATGGATTTTATGCTATGCTTAAAAAAATATTTAAATTTGAAAATGTATTTGACCAATTAGATAACTGAAAATTTGATGATAAATATGATAATGTTAAATATTTTTGAATAAGATGAAGCTCAAATAGCAAATTGTATAGTCAGGTTTATGTTTATTACTACAATTCTGATGATGATTTTGCTGTTGCATTAAAAACAAAAGAATGAGAAGATGTAATATTAGCTAGAGGAATATGATGAAACTCATTCATGGATGTATATAATAACATATTAAGGAAAGATAAAAAATACGAATGAAAGCATTATTTCACTAAGAATGATTATTTAAAAGTACCTGAATTAAAAGTAAAAACCTTAACAGAATTTAGTGAACTTGAAGATAAAGCATTTTATGCAAATGACTGAGATGTTTGTAGGATAGATAAAGCGTTGCAAACAATAGAATTGAAATTAGATAAAGAATGAGGAGAAATTAAAAGTGAAGCTTGGATAGCTATGACCAAGAGTAACTGAATATCTATGAATCCTCCTAAGATAGAGCATCGCTATTTCTATTTTGACAAGCCTTATATAATGTTCTTAAAAGAAGAAGATAAAGATTTACCTTATTTTGCCGCTCAGATTTATGATATAACATTATTTCAGAATTAATATTGATTATAAAATATAGAAAACTATAATTAATTTTAGATTCAGAATGTGGATGGATTTGTATCGCTTGCAACCACGTAAAAAAATTGCTAAAGACAATTAAATTTTACGCAGAAGTCTAACGACTTCACGAATCCAAAAATACGTTCACGAATCAGAATGTATTTTTATTTTTTACTCTAGAAAAGATGACTTACCTATTTACTTCAGAGTCTGTCTCTGAATGACATCCTGACAAAGTTTGCGATCAGATTTCTGATGCTATTGTTGATGCTTATTTAGCTCAAGATTCTCAGTCAAAAGTAGCCTGTGAAACTCTCGTTACAACTAATAAAGTTGTGCTAGCTTGAGAAGTAAAATCTACTGCACATGTGGATGTAGAAAAAGTAGCACGTGATGTGATTCGCAGAATTGGTTACACAAAAGATGAATATTGATTTAATGCTGATACTTGCGATATTGAAGTACTTTTGCATGAACAATCTGCTGATATTTCTCGTGGAGTGGAGAGAGAAAATGCTGAGGAGCAGTGAGCTGGAGATCAGTGAATTATGTTTGGATATGCCTGTAATGAAACTGATGATTTGATGCCTTTGACTTTGGATTTATCGCACAAATTACTCAGAACTATGGCAGAAATTCGTAAAGAGAAAAAAGAAATGCTGTACCTTCGTCCAGATGCAAAATCTCAATTCACGATTGAATACTCCGACGATGATAAACCT
>CAMJDC010000072.1 GCA_946404285.1 uncultured bacterium
CAAAAAAAGAAAGTCTGAAAAAATATGATTGGAAATTGCCTGTGATTATAATTATTTCGCTTTTGACTATATGTATAATTATTCGTTCTTTCGTTGGATTCTTAGTAAGTTATAGTTGGAAAACTTGAGCTCTCATTTCAATCAGCTTTGTAGTTTGTTTAGAATTTTGAAAAGCAATGTGATGATTTTTTGCAGATAGATGGTGATGGTTAAAAATCTGAGTCTGATCACTTTTGTTATCCCTGCCTTTTTTATTGCTCTGAGAAATGTATCCTGTTTGTTGATTTATTGGAATATTTTTATTCAATATCACAATGTCTATCGCACTTGTTGGAATGGTTAAAGTCGTGCCAGACAAGCCATGATTTTCATTCTGACTTTTGTGTATGTGATTATTAATCTGAGCATTACCTACATTACTACATATGAATTATCAATGAATGGAAACTATATTGTTGATTTATCTGGTTCTACTGTCTGCAGGAGCTTTGTGAGTTGCGCTAAATGCAGAGAAATAAAATATTTATTCTTGATTTTTGGAAAAATACTGATAACTATTATGTAGCTTTATAGTCTAATAAAAAATAATGGCAAAAATAATAACTGCTGAGGATCGTGATTTAATTATAAAAATTGCAAAACTATTTTTGGATAGTCCTTATATGTTTTGATGAAATGGAGATTTACCATGAGATCCAACGGACTGTAGTAGATTTGTACAAGTAGTTTTATGAAATGTATGAATAACTGTAGAAAGAAATTCTGCAATGCAATGAGAAATGTTCTCTTCTTCATGAAATATGCATACAAATTTATCAAAAGCTGAAGTTTGAGATTTGATTTTCTTTAAAAATACTTATGAATCAAAAAATGAGATTACACATGTAGCTTTTTATATGTGAAATAATGAAATGGTGGGTGCCTCATGAAAAAAAGTTCAAGTAAGTAAAATAGATAAATATTGGAAAGACCATTTTAAATGAGTGTGAAAATTAAGTTTATTTACGAATGATTATAGTAAAGCTAAAGCAAATAAAAATTATGATAGATTGGGTAATAAAGAAGAAATCAATAAAATCAGAACTTTAAAAGCCGTAAATGCTGTAATCGCAGTCCTTACTTCCACATGGTGAGATTTACCATCAAAATATCAAGATATGAGTGCAGATTATGCGAAGAAATTAAGAAATAGTTATCCAGATGCGAGAAAATTGGAGTCTGAACAAGCGAAAAAAGTTTATCAAAGTGTAGTAGATATGCTTAGTTATTCTTGGAAATTCGCATGATATGAAGAACAAAAGAAGTATGAAGAGCTGGCTGGATATTTGAGAAAGAAATACTGATTAAAATAGTTTTATCATATGGTGTAAGTCATGGTTGAAAAGGAGGATAAGAACTTAGAGATAGATAAAAAAACATGAATAATCTGGATGGTTATTATTGTAATTTTAATAGTATGATGAGAAATCGCTTTTTTGATTGCTTTAAGTAAATTGTAATTTTAATTAAATTTTTAAATTAATCTGAAAAATGGAATACAAAACATTGAATAATGGAATAAGTATGCCAATGCTCTGATTTTGAGTTTATAAAGTAGTTCAAAATGAAGCTAAAAATGTTGTTTTAAACGCAATAAATACTTGATATAGATTGGTAGATACAGCTCAATATTATGAGAATGAAAGGTGAGTTTGACAGGCAATTAAGGCATCATGAATTAATAGGAAAGATTTTTTTGTAACTACGAAACTGATTACTAAATGATATGAAAATACATTAAAATGAATTGATATATCGTTGCAGAAATTTTGATATGACTATTTCGATTTGATTTTAATTCATCGACCTAAATGAGATAATCTTAGCATTTATAAAGCTCTAGAAACTGCATATAAACAGTGAAAATGTAAAGCTATTTGATTGTCGAATTTTAATGAAGAGCAGTTTTTAGAAATTTATGAAAACTGTGAAATAAAACCAGTAATAAATCAGATTGAAACTCATGTTATGTGGCAACAACGAAAAATGCATAAATTTTTGAAAAAATATGATTGTATTCATGAATCTCGAAGTCCATTATGAGCATGAAGGTTTGGATTGTTTGAAAATGAAGTTTTGCTAAAAATTGCTCAAAAATATAATAAAACAGTTGCCCAAATCATGCTCAGATTTTTTATTCAGAATAATGTAATCGTGATTCCAAAAAGTTCTCATATTGATAGAATGAAAGAAAATTTTGAAGTTTTTGATTTTGTACTAAGTGAAGAAGATATTATAGAAATTAAAAGTTTGGATCAAAGAATTTCTTATACAAATTGGCCTGAGACTATGTTGAGAGAGCAAGATTATTAAATTAATTCAATTTTTATTGAAAAAGCCTTCTCGCTTCACAGCGAAAAGACTTATAAACGAGGTTATGAACTATTAATTGTACATTGATAAATGTACGTGTTTGTGTGTATTAATTTTTTGGGTAAAATCAATATTTTTTTAATCAGCTCTTGCTTTTAATAAAAGAAACTGTATTTTAATTCAGTGTTTTTATTTTTTATAATAATTATTATGGCTTATCAAATTGCAAAATTACATGCGAGAGAGGTCCTTGATAGTAGAGGAAATCCAACAGTGGAAGCTGAAATCACATTAGCTGATGGTACATTTGCTCGTGCAATGGTCCCTTCTGGAGCATCTACATGAATCCATGAAGCATTAGAGTTACGTGATGGAGATAAATCTCGTTATATGGGAAAAGGTACCTTAACTGCGGTAAATAATGTAAATACTACTATTAAATCTGCTATTGAAGGACAGAGTTTTGAAAACTGGAGAGAATTAGACAAGAAATTATTAGAATTAGATGGAACTCCAAATAAATCAAAATTATGAGCAAATGCTATTTTATCAGTTAGTATGGCTTTCGTTGTAGCTTGTGCTAAAGCTGAGAATAAACCACTTTATAAATTCATTAATGATGGAAAAGGTCATGTTCTTCCTTATCCAATGATGAACATTTTGAACGGTGGGGCTCATGCTGATAATACAGTAGATATTCAAGAATTTATGGTAGTTCCTACAGGTGCAGCTAACTTTAGAGAATGACTTAGAATGGGTGCTGAAGTATTCCACAATTTAAAGGCTATTCTTAAAGCTAGAGGATTGGCTACTTCAGTTGGAGATGAATGA
>CAMJDC010000073.1 GCA_946404285.1 uncultured bacterium
TGTATTTTCAACTTCTTCTCCGCTTTCTTCATCATTTTCTTCGTCATCCATATTTTCAACAATTTCTCATTCAATTGGTCATTCTTGTTGTGTTTCAACAATATTCTCGGCTTCTTCAATATTTTCATTATCATCAATATTTTCATTATCTTCTAAATCACTCGCTTGTTTCATGATTTCATCTAAATCATTTGTAGTAGTCATTCCATCATTTAATTTATCAATTTCTTCCTGTGTATTATAACGAAAATCAAGAAAATCCTTTGAATTAGCATCAAGTGATCATCAAAAAAACGAACGCTTTTTAGGAGTTTCAGATTTATTCTTTTTTTCAACTCATGAATTCTTGTTGTCAGGCATGTTACATAACCTTAATATAAAATCTCTAATATAATTATATCCAGAAATACCCAAAAAGTCAAAAAAAATCAGACTTTTTTATCTAAAAAGATTTGTAATTGGAAATGGAAACGTTATACAGAGATTGTCGTATTTGAAAACGACGTATTTTATCTGTTATATTGTTAGGTTAAATGAGTGAAGAAATGATTATTAGCCAAACTAAACTTTTTGTTGGAGGGCTAAACTGGCAAATGAGAGGTAATGACCTCAGAGAAGAATTCTCACCTTATGGAGAAATCGTATTCGCTAGAGTAAATCTAGATAGAGAAACTAAAAGAAGTAAGGGATTTGGATTCGTAGAATTTGCTAATGCAGATGATGCAGCTAAAGCTAAAGCTGAAATGGATTGAAAAGAAGTTCGAGGAAGAGCTATCAAAGTTGATTTCGCAAAAGAAGATCCAACAAAAATGTATAATAAAGCTGAAAGAGCAGAAGCAACTGAAGCTAAAGAGGCTGAAGAAGATGAAACTGTAGTAGATGAAAATGCTTTCTAATGTATTAACCTACTAAGAATAATCTTTAGAAATCCCGTGTTGAGTGGCACGGGATTTTTTTCTTTGAAAATATTTAATTAATTGATATATTATTATTGTATTTTACTTTTATGTAACAATTATGCAGATAGAAAATAATGTAGATTTGAAACAATACAATACTTTACAGATTCCCGTGGTAGCAAAATATTTCGTGAAAATTGAAAATGAATCTGATATTTTTGAACTTATGAATACAAATTTACGAAAAAATGAGAAGCACTGCATTTTAAACGGTGGTTCAAACACTTTATTCACTAGTGATTTTGATGGAATCGTGGTAAAGATTGAAACTAAATGAAAAGAAATAATTAAATCTGAAAATAATTCAATTCTTATCGAAGTGGCATCAGGAGAGAATTGGTCAGATTTTGTAGAGTGGTGCTGTGAAAATAACTATTGTGGAATTGAAAATTTGATAGATATTCCGTGAAATGTAGGTACAGCTCCAGTTTCAAATATTTGAGCGTATGGAACCGAAGTCTCTAGTGTAATTTATGAGGTTGAATGAATCGATTTAACTACTTGAGAATCAAAAATTTTTAAAAAATCTGAATGTGAATTTGGATATAGAACTAGCATTTTCAAATATTCTCTGAGAAACCAATTCCTAGTTACGAAAGTCAGATTTTTATTGTCAATTTTTGATGAAAATTATCAGCCAAATATTTGATATAAAGATATTCAGAATTATATTTCTGAAAAATGAAAGAATCCAAAAACTCCAAAAGAAGTAGCTGAAATTATACGTGAAATTAGAGCCAATAAGCTTCCAGATTGGCATAAGATTTGAACAGCATGAAGTTTTTTTTCAAATCCAATCATTTCATTAGATGAGCGAGCAGAATTAGAAAGAAAATTCCCAGATTTATCTCATCATGAATGTATAGAATTTGGAGAGAAGAAGGTGAAGCTCTCAGCAGGACAGTTAATTGATCAATGTGGGCTTAAATGATGGAGAATCACAAATTGAACAGCATGAACTTACCAAAAACATGCATTAATTCTGGTAAATGAATGATGAAATGCTAACGACGTTTTGGAAGCTATGCATCATATTCAGAATTCAGTTAAAGATAGATTTTGAGTTCAGTTGGAACCAGAAGTAGTACTAGTTTAAAAAAAAAGAGCAAGAAAAATCTCGCTCTAATAAGTCGCCCCACTTGGACTTGAACCAAGGACCTCAGCTTTCAGACAAGGAGAGTTTCATAACTCCAATCAAATAGGCGGTACCATTTCTATTGTTTTGGTAGTTGAAATTTCTTCTCTAGGCTGTGCTCTACCAACTAAGCTATTGGGACGGAACCTAATCATACAATATTATTGTATAAAAATATCACAATAAATCAAGTTTTCTATAAAAAGTAAATAGGTATACTTTATAGGTAAAAGTTAAAGAGATAATATTCCATATAAAAAAGCGTGAACAAATAATTCACGCTTACATTGGACTCCTCACCGGGATTCGAACCCGATTTCACCCGAATTATATTTTTCTCATTAGGTTAGCAATATAGATTCAGAAAAAAAACAAAGCAACAATCATAAGGTTGTCAGGCTCATGATATTTTAGTGTTGTTTGGTTTTTGTGCGCCTTACCATTAGACCAGTGAGAAGCAAGAAACAATATATTTATTCAGTCTTCAAAATCAACACTTTTTTATTAAAAAAGTAAAAAGTAAAGATTTATTCAAATCTGAGTGCGTCAATTGGCTGTAATTCTGCAGCTTTTTTAGCAGGTCCAATTCATGATACGATTCAGATTATAAATGTGAGAGTAGTAGCTAAAACAACTACATCCATAGTCATTGAAACATTTATTCATTCTATATGGAAACTATTTACGAGTTGTATTGCTAACCATGCTAATATTATGGCAATAATTCATCCAATGGCAGTTACTACCACAGATTCTATCAAAAATTGAGTGATGATATCTGCATTTAAAGCTCAAATGGCTTTTCTGATTCAGATTTCTCTAGTTCTTTCTGTGACAGAAACTAGCATAATATTCATTACTCCAATTCATCATACGAGTAATGAAATAGATCCAATGGCTGCGAGTAGATATGTGAAGATTCACATTGCTTTGTCAATTGCATCTCCAATTGCTGATAAAGACGTAACTGTAAATCCTGCTAAATCGATATGTTTAACATTATACTTTCTCATAAGGAAATATTTAATCTTATTCATCCATTCATCTACATCGTCATCATATCAAAGAATAACTGTTATGCTTC
>CAMJDC010000074.1 GCA_946404285.1 uncultured bacterium
ATTCATCCAAAAGTGTGATGATATTACGAATAACTTTTTTTTCTAGTCATGTTTTGTTAGCCACTAGATCTACCAAATTAACTGCCATTTCGAAATATTTTATATTATAAAATTTACAAATTTCAGCAAAAATCAGATTAAGAAAGTTGATAGAAATTTCAAGTTAGAGAAAATCTTGAATTAAAAATAAAATCTCGTCCAAAATTTGCATTTTTTTTTAATTTATGCTATACTTAGTAGCATTTATAATTCTGCATAATTGGAAATGCAAAAAAGGAAAAAGAGAATCTTATCAAAATTAAAGAAAATACTTCCAGTGAAAATCAGGTTTGTTTCTTGGTCATTGGCATTGTTTATGTTGTGATGGTGATTGGGAACTGATACGTATTTTTCAGTTTATGTAAAAGAAATTATATGAAATCCATGGTGAGTGACGGTGATATGAGCAATTTTGGCAATTACGAAATTGTTGTTTGTGATTCCAATTGGGAAAATGAATGATTATGTGAATGTGAAATATATTTTGCTTGTATGAAAAGTATTATATGTGTTTTGTGGATTGACTTTCTTCTTAGCGTGAATATTCCATTCATGGATTTTGTTGATTTTGGGTACGATATTGAATGGTTTTGCTAATGCGACGACATTTACAACATATCGTAGTTATTATGCTAAGACTGCGACAAAATCTGATAATGCACAAGTGGTTTGAGTATATTTTTCATCTACGTATATTACGCAGGTTATTTGAGCATTAATTGCTGCATTCTTAGTGAATTATCTTGAATTGCCGTATATGTATTTTTTTGTGGTTATTTTTGCATTAGTTTCTTTATTACAGGATCAGAAAATTAAAACAGTGATATCTAAGCATTATAATAGAACACGAAGAAAATTTTATAATAGGGTAAAAAAAGAATCATTTTATGAAAGGGAAGTGGATGAGTGATGGGAATCTAATAAAAAGTTTTTTGGTAAAAATGGTTTTTTACGTCATTTTTTTAAGAAGTGTTTATCACTAGATAGCTGGAAAGAAATTTGGAAAATTTTGCAAAAATATGATTGAGATATGTACGTGGCTCTTGCGTGTTTAATGTTTGTGAACTTTTTGAATTATACATGATTTCTGTTTATTCCAGTGATAGCTATAGAGAATAATCTTTCGTTGTCTCAGATTGCTATAGTTTATGCGGTTATGAAATTGCCGTACGTAATTAATGTATTTGTAGGTAAATTTGGAGATAGATATAGTAAAAAATTATTAATTTCGATTATTTTGGTGTTGATGTCGTTTCTATATTTAGCTCTCTGATTTAATGAATCTTTTTATATGATTCTGATTTTGACTTTTTTTATTTCTTTATGAGTTGCTTTGCTTAATCCTTTGTCGTCTGCCTTAGTTTTGAGTTATACACAATCGAGAGATAAATGAGCAATGTCGTGAGTTCAGGATTTTGTTTCTAGGTTATGAGATATTTTGTGATCGCTTTGATTTGGAACTTTAACTGCGTTGATTTGATTGCAAAAGTGATTCGTAATTATTTGATTGTGTACGTTTGGTTTGTGAATGTATTTGATGGTTAAAAAATTAGTGTCATATCGTCGTAAAAATAATGAACGTGAAAAAGTTAAAACGGATGAAGTATATGAATTACCTGTTCCTGTTGTTGATTCAGTAGAGTTGATTCAAAAGAAATAGAAAAATTTGGTAAAAATTTTTTGAAAAATATGATTTTTTTATTGTTTATGACTTTGGTTTCTCAAAATTTCAAAATTTAAAAATGATTTGTCTTGAAATTTAAGTGTAAAAAAATATTATAAACTGCTCAAATTTTAGATTAGTAAGATATGGCTATTTGGGCATAAACTCATCATTTTAACGGATTTGCCACTGTTGATGTATGGGTTAATACGTTTTATTTTTTTTATCTATTTATTATCATGGCTGCAGAAAAAAAAGTTAAAGCAACTGCTGGGAAAGACACATGATCTCCAGAAGCACAAATCGAGAGATTAACTGAAGAAATTACAGCTTTACAGTGACATGTTGCGACAAACAAAAAAGATTACGATGCAAAGAGAGCATTACTTCAGAAAGTTGCTAAAAGAAGAAGATTTTTAAGGTATCTTAAGGAGAATCATCTAGATAGGTATGCAGAAATTAGCAAAAAGACAGGATTAAAGGTTTAATCCATTATTTAAATGGTTTCATAAAAAGAAATCAGATTTTATTTCTTTAACGTTTTATTTTAATGCCAAAAAAAGCAAAAGAGCAGAGCCTATTCAATGTGCCTGTGATTAAGGAAGGACAAAAAGTTAAATGAGTAATCCTTCGCGAAATCGAAAATTGAATCTTAGTTAATTGTGAGAATGGAGCTTTCACTGGAGTTATTCTTGCAAAGGAGGCTAAAGAACTCAAAAGATCAAATGTAGAATTGTCATCAGGAACTGAACTTGAACTTGAGATAATCAATCCAGCAATTAGACATGAAGATGGATACTACATTGTTTCAGTTACTAGATTATTGCAATACGATGTATGGAAGTCAATTATTGAGAAATTTGAAAAGGATACAATTATTACAGTTGTACCTACAGAAGCAAATTTATGAGGACTTCTTATCGATATGCACGGAATTAAAGGTTTCATACCTTTATCTCAATTAGCTCCTATTCACTACCCAAGAGTAGAAGATGGAGATCAAGATGCTATCTTCGATAAATTATTAGCTCTTATCGGAGAAGAAATCAAAGTTAGAGTTATCAATATCGATGAAGAAGAAAGAAGAATTATTCTGTCTGAAAGAGAAGCTTTACGTGAAGAAAGAGAAAAAGTTCTATCTGAACTCGAAGTTGGAAAGGTATTTGATGGAGTTGTTTCAGGAGTATCTTCATATGGACTTTTCGTTACTATCGGAGGAACTGTTGAAGGACTTGTTCATATCTCAGAAATTACTTACGGACACGTTAATAATATCGATAAATTAGGAAAAATCGGAGATAAGATGAAGGTTAAGGTTATCGGATTAGAGAATGGAAAGATTTCTCTATCTGCAAAACAATTGAAAGAAGATCCATGGGAGGCTCTTCCAAAGAAATACAAGATTGGAGATGTATTTGAGGGAGAAGTTATCAGATTTGTTCCTTATGGAGTATTCGTTCGTGT
>CAMJDC010000075.1 GCA_946404285.1 uncultured bacterium
CCAGAATTTTTGCTATGGTGATGGATATGTCTCGCTATGATGAATGAATAAAAGAAACAAATTGATTATTTGATGAAATTCGTATATATATTGAGCAGAAATTCTTGCAAGATGAAGATGACTATAAATTTACTTTTGAAAAACAATGAGATTGAATCAATTTCAATGTGTATGTAGATTGAGATTTATTTATGACCAAAAGAGTTGTATTTGTGTTAAATAAATATGATTTGATAAATGATGAAGAATTGTTGGCTGAATATGAAAAATTGTTAATACAGATTTTTACTGATTATTTGACACAGCATTGATATAAACCTTTACCAGAAGATTTAATCAGAAAAAATATTTTCATCACTTCCGCGTGAACATATTATTGAGTGTGAGAATGGTGTCGTGGATTGGCAGAAATGCTCAAAAAATTACCAAAAATGGAGATACCTACAGTTGAACCAAAAATCGCACTGGATTTTGATGATGAAGATGGAGAAATGATTACAGATATCACAGATGATGAAAAAGATTTCTTGGTGGAAGAATGATATTTGGAGCCTGCAGCTGCAAGATATACAAATGTTTATGAAATCAAAAATGCTGAAATTTGTAGATTAGTCTTCATTACTCCATGGGGAAATGATGAAGCTGAAATGTGGTTTTGGAAGCAGATGGATCAGAAATGATATATCAATTTATTAGAAGAATTCTGAGCAAGAAAATGAGATGTACTCAAAATTAAGAGTTATTATTATGGTCAGGATGATAAGTATATAATGTATTAGTTTTCACTAATTGTATATAGATTTATTTTTTTATGTGAACTTAATGAAAACTCAGATTAAAAAACTTATAATTTTGTGTTTTTGCTGTTGAATATTGGTATCAATTGGGGTTATTCCGGAAATACTAATTAGTTTATTCCCTTCTTCTGAAACTTTTGCAGCATTAAGTACTACTATAAGACCATATTCTTTATATGTCATAATGCCTATATTAATGGCATGTTTATTATATACAGTGGTTGTTATTTGACGCATGAATGTAAAACCTGATAAAAGTTCTGATATTGTAAAGTGATGATTACTCATTTTATGATCAATTTTTCTTTCGGTACTTATGGTCATGATACTCCATTTAATTCTTTCAAAATATGCTCAAAATTATTCTTGAGCTCTTTGGGATATAAAAGGATTTAAGCTATTTATTTTTGGTTGAGCTTTTTTTGTGCTAATCTTATGTGGATATTCTTATGGAAAATTTTTAGGCAGACATGAGAAATGAATTAATATTGAGGATATTAATGCTCTAATAAAAAAATGAGAATCTTTAACTTTGGAGTTTAAACAAACGTTCTTCATGGATGTAAAGAAAAAACATGAGGAAGAATATATAAAAAAGGAATCATTAAAAAATATCGCTTGATTCCTAAATAAGGATTGATGAACGTTATTAATTTGAGTCTGTGATAACTGAGATATATATTGAATAGAAAATGATAATTATAAATCAGATGATGATTATTTAAAACGTTTTAAAGATATAGTTAAAACTAATTTTATACCTTCTGTTTTAAATTTAATACATTACGAAATTGTTGTAATTGATAACAAAAAAGTTTTACGTATAGATTGTCCACGTTCGGATGAGTTAATTTTCTTAAAATGAGAATTAGATTGGGCATATGTAAGAACAAATCCTGCTGTTGAAAAAATTAGTGGTGCAGCTTTAGTTGATTATGCAAGAATGCGTGAAAAGGAAAAAGAGAAAAAATCGCATAAAATATAATTTATATTTTAATTATAATTACCTAAATATAAAATTTTATCTGAACAATTTCGCTTCTTTTCTCATCTCTTTTTCTTGTGAACGTTCTTTGAGAAGCCATTTCTTCTCTATTTTTGATTATTTAGAAAATGAGATATACTCAAAATTAAGAATTATTACTATGGTCAGGATGATAAATATATAATGTATTAAATATTTCTATCATAAAAAACAATCCCTTTTTTAGCACTTGACTATAAAAAGTTGAACCATTTTCTATATTTGGATTTTATATTTAACTTGAAAATAATACCACTGCGAAACCTATAATGAATATTAGTAACAATACTATAATGAATTGAGAAATATTATAAACAAACATATTTGGAGCTCTAAACAACAAAGGCTTATGCCATTTATCATCAGCTATTTTTATTTGTTCTCAAGCTTTTATTTCACTACGAGATTCTAAAGTATTTTTATCTGTAAATCGCACATTTCCTATACTGTAAGGTTTTCAAACAAATGCAAATTTATCAGAACCTGAACCAAATTTTTCATATACTCACTCTCATTTGAGTAATACTTCTCAACTAGGTATATCTCTAACGACCTGCAATCCTTTTTGTAAATCCAAGCTTAATTTATCTGATACATAATCCACACCATCAATTTGTAATCAACTTGCTTGATTTTCCTTAACTTTTTTGTCCATTTTATATTTATAAATAAAATAAAACTGTAAAAAATATAGTTAAATTTTTCTTAAATGCAAATTTTTTACAAATATCTATCTAAACAATTTCGCTTCTTTTCTCATTTCTTTTTCTTGTGAGCGTTCCTTGAGAATCTGCTTTTTCTCTATTTTTTTCTTTAAGCGACCAATTCAGATTTTGATTTTGATAAATCCTCTATCTGTAATCAAAACTTCCAAAGCAACTGCCGTCATTCATGGTTTATCAAGCTGAGCTGCAATTCTGGAAAGCTCTTTTTTATTTACCAAAAGTTTTCTTTTTTGCTTTGGCTGATAATGTGGAGCTAGGTTTGGAGAAGTTTTGGAATATAATGGTACATCCATTCAAAGAATGAATAGTTCTCAATTCTGAATAGAAATAATGGTATCGGTTATATTTACATGTGAAGTTTTGATAGATTTGACTTCATGTCATGCCAAAACTATTCCAGCTGTATAATCAGCGGAAAATTCATAGTCGAAATATGCTCTTTTATTCTTTGTTACTACTTTCATTTTTCAAAAAATCTGACTGAAATTTAGTTAAAATTTTTATAAAAAATTGACCAAAAAATTCAAGTCTTTATGCT
>CAMJDC010000076.1 GCA_946404285.1 uncultured bacterium
TTTGTTCTACGACTTCATCTGAGAGATTCAATTCGTATTCAGCTGGAGTAGCAGACAAGAATATTGATTTCGCTCAGGTTTTTATTTTGGATTGAAGATTTGCACGTTGATTTTCTGCACGAGCTTCCTTATTTATAAGGGACTGTCATTCTGAGGCTTTAGCCGAAGAATCTTTTGTGTCACACCCAAGATCCTTCACATTCGTTCAGGATGACGTAACCTGTCATTCTAACACCTTCAAATGAGTAGTAGAAACTAAATCCAGATTATCAGTCGCCTGATCTAGTTTAATTTCATCCAAAGATTTCCATCAAAGTGTAGCTTCCAATTCCTCGAAACGTAAGGGACGATGATCGATAGCGGATGGAAGGCGAAATCAATATTTAATCAGATTATTTTTTCTAGCTCTATCTCACTGCGACATAGCATTTAACTGAGGAATTGTCATGTGAGATTCGTCTATGATAAGTAAGAAATCCTTAGGGAAATAATCAAAAATCGTGTTTGGAGCCTCACCTGGCAAACGTTTATCGAAATATAATGAGTAATTCTCAATACCGTTTACAAATCCTGTTTCACGAATCATACGTAAATCGTATTCTACACGTTTTTTGATTCTCTCGGCTTCCACTAACATTCAGGCTTTTTCAAATTCTTTTATTCTAAGTTCCTTTTCCAAATCAATCTGCTGAAGTATAGTCTCCAAATCATTTGTATCCTGTAAATACTGTGTAGCAGGCCAAAGAATAACTTGATTAGTCTGAGTTTTGAGTTCAAATGTAACTGAATCACGAATTTCTATCCTTTCAATAACATCTTCATCGAAAAAGCAACGATAAACTGATTTTTCAGTAGAAGAATATACATCTAATCTCTCTCATTGAAGTTCAAACATTCAAGCTTCGATTTTACCATGAACTGGTTTATATTGCATATGGAGAAGCTGACGTTTAACTTCCTTGAAATCGTAGGACTGTCATACTTTGAGTTGGAGCATATTTTCCTGGAAAAATCTGCTTTGTCATAGACCATAAAGGGAAGATGCCGAAGCAACTACAATTACATCATCACGAGAAAGCAGACTCGCCATTGTAGCTAGTCTATACATCTCAATTTCATCGTTAATTGTAGCTTCCTTTTCGATATAAGTTCATGAAGATGGAAGATAAGATTCTGGTTGGTAATAATCGAAATATGATACAAAATAATGTACTGCGTTATTTGGGAAAAAAGCCTTAAATTCGGTAGAAAGCTGAGCTGCAAGAGTTTTGTTATGTGAAATTACGAGAGTTGGTCTCTGAACCTTCTGGATAATATTTGCCATTGTAAAAGTCTTTCACGTTCCAGTAGCTCAGAGTAATGTGATATTTTTCTTTCAATTTTCAAAAGCCTCCACAATCTGATTGATTGCTTTTGGCTGATCTCATGCTGGTTTATAATTGGCTTTTAATTGAAATGGCATTATTTTGTTTAGATAAGAAAAATCTGATTGAATGATAGTTTTTCATATAGAAAATGCAAGATAAGAATTTGAATTATTGACATAAAACAATATTTATTTTTTGTTATTTTTGCTTGAAATCTTGTAATGATTTATGTATATTTATGTTATGTCGAACTAAACTCAATCTCATGCAGATTTTAATCATTATCGTTGTCGTCATTTGTGCCAGTCTGGCAAATGGTTACTTCTTCTCTGAGATGGGGTTCCCAGAGAACTTCGTCTTTATGTTCGCTGTTTCTCTCGTTTGCGGTGTTGCTCTCTATTATCACAGGAGGATCACTAAGAATTGGAAGAAACCTCTGGATCCTTGGTCGGGTCCAACTCACTTCCCAATCTTCTATATCATGACAGTTGTTGCTTACTTTTTCTTTGCAGTAAATTGTCTGAAATTTGAAGAGCATAAGTTTGCGGTCGCAGCCTTTTTGACCTGTGCTGTTGCCTCAAACATAGCTTGTATTAGGGAACGTGATTATACATGAAAAGCAGCCGAATCGGCTGCCTTTTTTTATTAGTTTATTGTTTGAAATAATTGTATGTTAATTATATTTTCATTCCAAAACTTCTTCAACTAATGTTGCTGACATTTTAGCAGCTAATTGCTCATTGAATTCATAAGTTTTACCTCAATTATCATCTGCACTATCACTCATACAACGGAGTATTACGAAAGGAATTTTGTTACATCGGCAAGCATGTGCAATAGCTGTTCACTCCATTTCTACACAGGCTGGATTGCAAATATCAATAATATGCTGTTTTGTTTCTTTATCCGCAATAAACTGATCTCAAGTAGCGATTCTTCATTCTATCAATTTATGTCATTTAAAGAGTTCAGAATTTTGACTCTTTTCAAAGCATTTAATTATTTTCTCGCTTCGCTGAGTATTTCAAGGAAAACACGAAGTTTCCATTTGTGGAATTTCTGTAACTTTATATCCAAATCATGTCGCATCAAAGTCATGATAAACAGCATCCTTGGAAACTACAAAATCTAGCACATTCAAACCATTTTGCATGGCTCAGGCAATTCATGTATTGATAATAAGTTCTACATGGAATTCTGAAATTAACCTTTGTGCTGTGAGTGCTGCGTTTACTTTTCAAATTCAGCTTTTGGCTAAAACTACTTGATATTCTCAAATATTTCAAATATAAAATTGATCTTTTTGTTCGATGGATTTCATACTTTTGATAAGGTAATCAATTTCCTCCTGCATCGCTCATATAATTCAGATTTTTTTCATTTATTACAAATTTTTGATAAATAAGATTATCTTGTTATTATTTGGTAAATATTCTTATTCAGCCTTCTTTATAATTTCTAATCCTAAATCATTTAACAATTGATCATCGATCTCTGATGGAGATCCAAACATTGGATCACGATATTTCTGATTTTTAGGGAATGCGATTACTTCACGGATATTTTCTTTTCATGTGAATATCATTACCAGCCTATCAAATCCGAAAGCACATCCTCCGTGAGGTGGCACTCAGAATGTGAAACATTTCAAAATATGACCAAATCTGAACTGAATATCTTTTT
>CAMJDC010000077.1 GCA_946404285.1 uncultured bacterium
TCATATTTTCTAGTGAAAGTTCTACAGCTTTTTGCATAAAATCTTCGTGATTCATATTAACATGTAAGTTAAATAAAATATAGGTTATTGTATTAAAGATTCGTTATTTCGCGCCTCATATCATTCTAATAGAGGGAAAATTTGTTTAGAATTCTGAGAATTATCTACGATAATTTCTTTTGCCATAGGATTAATGATACATATTCATTCTCAACAATTTTCAAATAGTCGAATGGATGCACAATATTCATTAATACAAGAGAATTCAATATATTGTCAGGTTTCTTTTATATCTTTGGTATAATAGCGTATAAAATGAGGAGTTTTATCAAATATATTATCTAATTCTTTATGAAATTTACGCGCATAAGGACAACCGTCCCAAGTTATTAGTAATATGTGTTTTTTGTCTCAAAGGAGATATTGTTCTCGACTTCTATCTATATTAATTTGGTTATAAATTTCTTGGGGTATGTTAGGATCTATTTCCATACTATCGTATACTTCTTGAGGAATGTTTATTACTTTTACATTAGAAACTTCTACAGTTTCTCAATCTACTTGTACTTGTTCTATATCTTTACTTACTTCGTGGACTTTTTTGTTGTCGCTGTGTAGAAATAGATATAAACAAAGTATTATGGCAATTGGTAAAATGTATATCAAAAATTTATTTTTTTTGTTGGATTTATTATTATCAAAATCGGATTTTAATTCTTGATAAACATCCTTTTTGTTAGGTTTTTCTCTATTAATTCCTGGCTGTTGTTCAGAATTTTGGTAAATATCTTCTTCCATGTTTTTTGAAGAGATAAATGTAGTTCATATATGTAGATTTTTACTATAATTTCAAGGAATTTAATCCTTGATTTTTAATAAATTTACGTTAAACGTGATTATATTTATTTTATAAAATCTTTACATGAATATATATGAGATTATATGAATTATAGCTTGATTATCTGCTGCAATACCTTCAATTCCACAAATCATCCAAACATTAAAAACTAAGGATGTGAAATGATTATCTCCTTTAATGTTTTGGATATGGGCAATATGAGGTATATGCTGGGTGATTTATGGTTGGTATCTGGGTTCTTGGCAGATGCAGTTTTTCAATTTGATCACTACGATTTGTTCAGTAATAATGCTGATATTGATATGGAAGTATTCTAAGAAAAAGAAATAACTTCAAATCTCCCCAAACCCCTCTTTATCAAGAGGGGCTTGTTTTTCTCTTGCGTTTTTTGGTAGGAAGTTTATAAGGAAATTGCCAAATTAAATTCGACTGAAAAGTTTATGGGTTTTTTAATTGTGGCATAAAGACGATTGGTATTATCGTTTCTTTGTGCTCGATTGGGAAACTCTTCGGTCATATAGAATTTAGTTTGGCGACTCGATAGTATCAGTCGTCTTTTTTATTTATTATATTTTGATGTAATGGATTATTATTCTATGGCGAGTGCATATTCTACGTTTTTTGGATTATTTTTTGTATTATGTTATGTTCCAGTTTGGCTTTTTTTTGATTTTTTTATTTGTAAGAAAAAGTGGACAGTAGGTTTGTGTACTGTTTTGGTCTTTTTAATATCTAGAGGAGCCTTGCATTCTTTCCTTGGAGATTTACGAAAAATGAAAATTGAAGAAGAATGAATGCGTGGAATGTGGATATTTTTTATAGAATGAGTTGTCTTAATATCAGTTTTGGTAATTTTATTATATTATCTTAAGAAAAGGTTTAATAAGATGTGCGATGATATCTGAAAGCAAATGGAGGAGGAAGAGAAAGAGAAAACAGAAGAAAAGAAATAAAATAAAAAAAATAAAATATGAAAATAGGGGAAATTTTAGTATGATATTACTTAATTCTCTCAATAATTCTTAATTTAGCACTTCTAGCAGCTTTATTAGCTTCTACTTCTTTATAATTAGGCTGAATAACTTTTTTATTTACTAAGTGGAAATTTTCACTTTCTTCAAGCTCTTTGAATGCGATTTTTGTCATTCTATCCTCAATACTGTGATATGTCATAATCGCGCACCTTCCACCGATATTCAAGCATTCTCAGAAATCTTTCAAAAAAGTTTCAAGCTGGTCTAATTCGTGATTAGTTTGGATTCTGATTGCTTGAAAAATTACAGCGATTCTTTTATCTCAAAATCAAAGTTCATGTAGAGTAGTAGTTAAGTCGCTTGTGGTTTCTATCGGACTTTTTTTTCTTTTTTCTATGATTCATTTGACTACATATTCTGCATTTCTGGGAGTAAAATCTCCGTATTTGACTAGCATTTCTTCTAGTTCTTCTTTGCTTCATTTATTGGTTAAATGAGAGGCTGGCTGTCATTTTGAAGTATCAAATCTCATATCAAGTGGAGCATCGGATTTTATGCTGAAACCTCTACTTCCATCTTTGAAATGTTCCAAATTCACTCATAAATCTAGTAGCATAAAATCAAAAAGTCATTCTTTCTGTGAAATCTCTTTGATATTTGCATAAGAAGAATGATAAAAGCTGATTTGATTCTTTCGTGCGGATACAAATTCTTTTCATTTTGCCATTACTTTTTCGTCCACGTCGCAAGCCACGATTTTCAAGTTTTTACATTCGTCTGGATTATCCTGCTGTAAGTGTGTGAAAAAATATTCCACATGTCCACCATGTCAAAATGTTCCATCAAATGAAAGTTTGAGTGG
>CAMJDC010000078.1 GCA_946404285.1 uncultured bacterium
AATGTCGGTTTTTTGTTTGAAATTCCGAATTAATTCTTTAATAGAATATTGTTTACTTGAATGGTGGTTGATGAAAAATTTTTGGAAAGAAAATTGAGTTGCTATTTTGCTTATGATTTTTATTTTAGCTATAATTTTTTTAATCGATATAAAATGGTGACCATGATATGAAACAACTCCACAAAAAGAAGAATTCAATTCTGAAAACTTTTTAGAAAATCTGAAAGTTATTCCGTGAACGATACTTCAGTGACCAAGTAATGACTTATATTCTAGATATTGAGAATTCTTAAAAAATACAGATGAATACTTAAAACTCGAGACATATGATTTTACCAATAAATTCTTTAAAACTCGTTTTCAAGATATTTCAAATCGCTGAGTCCCAGTTCAGATAATCTTAGAAAACAATAAATACCAAGAATATGGAAATACTTTCCGTGAATTACAAGAATATTTCACGTGAGATGAAAATATTGAACTTCATTCCGATGAACAAATGTGAACAATGTATGTTCACGCGAAAGTGACTTTGAACGAAGATGCTTTTTGGGTACAAACGGCAAATCTTACCAAATCCAGCTTCGAATCAAATCGTGAGCATTTTTTCTATTCAAAAGATTCAGCTTTTCGTGATAGTTTAGAAAAATTATTTGACACTGACTGGACAGGAAATGATTTATCCACATTAAACTTACACCCAAACTTAGTTGTTTGTCCATTTAATTGTCGTGATGTGATAGAAACTTTGCTTGAAAGTGCAGAAAAATCGATAGTGATTCAGACTCAGTATATTGTAGATGATGAAATTCTTGATATTCTTCGCAAAAGATCTAGCGAAGTAGACATGGCAATAATTGTCGCTGATACGGATGATAATTATGACTTAATTTCATACTTCTGACCGTGAATAGCAAGGACTTTGAAAACTCGTTATAATCATACAAAAATGATTCTAGTTGATGAAAAATATTTACTTCTCGGTTCAATGAATCTATCATCGAATTCATTGGATAAAAATAGAGAAATCTGAATTATATTGTTGGATACATGACACATTTCAACTTTTGAAGAATGATTTAAAAAAGACCGATCAGATAGTATTTAAAAAAGCACCCAAGATAGATGCTTTTATTTGAATAGATTCCCTAAAAATACGAATATACATGAAACCACACCAGTGATTGCAGCAAGCAATGGAAAAAGTTTCCATCCAAAATCTTTTCCTTTGCAGCTTTTTCTCTCATCATATGCAGTCCACAAAAATCCCACAGTTATAAATGCAAAGATTACTGCACACAAGTAGAATCCAAGCACGAAAATCCACTTGATTATTGTTACAAAAAAATCAACAATGACCATAATTCCTCCTTTTTTTAATTTTTATTATTATATACAATATAAAAAATATTTAACACAAATCAATATAATGTTAGCATTAATAATTGTTCAATAACCTAAAAATTTTATCCATACCTATTTCATTAATTGCTTTTACTTGGTAAATAAATATAAATAACTATTCTAGTTTTATCTAATTCATGATAAAATAATGAAAATCTGACTTGTATGAGCCACAAACGTATGAAAATCCACTCTTTTTAATAGATTGATTGGACAATTTCGTGCGATTGTAACTGATATCCCTTGAACCACAACTGACATTATTCAGCATAAAGTTCAAACCGATTCTGGTTCGTTCACATTTTTTGATTCTCCAGGTTTGCTAGATTTTACAGAAGAACTTGAATATATCGAACAAATTATCAAAGAGTCAGATTTAATTCTTTTCTTGATAGATGATAGTGTATGAATTACCGCAAAAGAGCATCATATTCTTGAATTAATTAGAAAAGAAAAAAAACAAGACGCTACAATTCTGATAATCAATAAACTAGATATAAAACGAAAAGAATCTGAAACTGAAATGGCAATCTCTGACTATTACACTTTATGATTATCTAGTGTAATCGGTGTCTCAGCCAAGAAAGAAAGGAATTTAAGCACAATCGAAAATCAAATTAATATTTTCTACAATAAGCGAAAGAAAACTCATAAAGATGAAGAAGAAACTGTAGAACCGTTTAGAATTTGACTTGCTATTTTATGAAAACCTAATGCTGGAAAATCTACATTACTAAATACATTAGTTTGAAAGCCCCTCGCAAAAGTAGCTGATGTGGCATGAACTACTAGAGATTATGTGGCATGAAATTTTTCATGGAAAGGTAGAGATTACGTTGCTTACGACACTGCATGAATCAAAAAACGTTGAAAAATCCACTGAATAGAAAAAATTGCCTACGATAAAACCAAAGCTATGCTTGAATTTGTGCGTCCTGTGGTGATCTTTATGGTAGATTGTACTCAATGAATCACTCACCGTGATATGACATTATTACAGGAAGTTCATCAACTTGCATTACCTATGATTTTCGTGCTAAACAAAGTAGATCAAGTCAATCCAAAAGCCATCGATGCAATGATAAAAAATACTCAAACTTATCTGGATTTTGCTAAATATCTGCCAATCGTCCCAATGATTGCTACTCAGTGACAATGAGTCGATGATGTGATGAAATTTGTTTCAATTCTGCAAAAAGAAAACACAAAGAGAATTGCAACAAGAGATTTGAACGAAGCTCTACAACACGAGATGATTCAACGTCCTCCTCGTTTTC
>CAMJDC010000079.1 GCA_946404285.1 uncultured bacterium
GTAAAAAATATGATGAATGTTTAGCAGATATGGAAAGAAATAATTGGATGACTGCTGAAGAAGCTAAAAATTATGGAATAATTGATAAAATTATTAAGTAAAAAATGATTTAGAAATTCTGTTTTCTATACGAAAAAACCGTTCAATGAACGGTTTTTTGGCTTTAATCTATTCTTTATCAAGATAATTATTTAAATCATTAACATATTTATTTCTAAAAATTTCATACAAATTTTCATCATTCTTTAGATTATCTATATAATTATTTATAGAATCCTTTATTTTAGATATAAATTTTTCCAAGCAAATACATTTTATAGTTCATCATTTTTTGTATATTACTTTATCAATTTCTGAGATATCACTACTAGTTTGATAGTCTATATTTCGTCATCATCAAAGTGATCAAAAATGATAAAGTTCACATCTAACATTTTGATAAAAGTCTCAAAGTAATTGTTCATCCTCTCACCCGATTCACATCAATTTACATCAATATATAAATTTATATTTATCTGTATATTTTTCATAAACTGACTTATTATTCCACAACTTATAAAATGTTTCAGAAAATGACATACAAATTTTTAACACAATTTCTTCATTAATATTTGGTCATTCAGTATCAGTTGAATATAATTCTTCTAATCTATCAATAAACCGATCCCTATACTCACTTTCAAATATTTCTATTAAATATTCTTTAGGCAACTGTGAAAATTTTTCAAATTCTGCCACATTATCATAATTCTCTCGTTTAAGATTAATCGTAGACACTTCTACTCACTCTTTAATTTTAAGTAATTTATATTTACCATTTCAAAATTCTTCAAATCAAAATCTTGGTGCAATCAAACCAAAATTTCAGATGTTCTCTATTTTCTCTATTTGTTGTTCTTTATGGATTTTTCTCATCAAAAAATTTTATTATTAAAAGAGAAACATTTTTAGTCTGCTAATTGTCTATAAAAATTCAATTTTCCAAATCATAATCCACTTTTTTGCTATATGTTTTATTATTATATTTAATTGATAATCGAAGCTGAGAAATTCACGAATTTCACATTGATGAAATATCTCATTCACAGTTATAAAAATCATAATTTTGACCACCTTTTCATACGGTACAGAGACTTAAATCATTAGCATGATCTACCTTTACACTAAATTTTGAATCATTGGATTTCCATTTTACTATACAAAAATTATATGAGTTTCAATTATCTACTTCTATATCTACACAATTTTTAGTATCACTTGATAAATTGTCTGAACTATTTGAAGAATTTTCATTATTTGATTGATTATTGTCTGTCGGACTATTATTAGATGAACTATCGCTTCATTGATTATTATTTGATGAACTGTCATTTGATGAGTTATTATTTCATGAACTGTTATCTTGCTGTGAGCCTGTATCTATATTTTCATTATTGTTTGTTTCATTACTTGTTTGTGTATTACCAGATTGACTATTACCAGTTGAATTATCTACACCTGTTGAGTTATTATTTGATTGTGAATCTATTGATGAATATGTTCTAATAGTTGGTCAATCAAGCGAGATTCTACGTATAAAACCTGACCCTTCTCATAGATTTAAATCAGATCTGTCAGCAATAAAAAAGTGAATTTCTTTTCCTCAATTATAAAACTCTCTTTTGAAATTAATAGTGGAAGAAATGTAATTTTTATCATTTTTAGGATAATCTATTATTATTTTATTGTTTTCTATTTTCCACAAAGAGTTATCAGATTCTTTCTTGTTAATACGAATATCGTTAACATATTGTCACAAATCTATGTTCGAATCCGTTGATATTATGACTCATTTTAATTTTGGATTTTCACCTACACCTTCCTTATCAATATATATTTCTCATAAATCAAACCATCTATTATTCGCAAAATGACTATTATTATTCAAATAATAATCTTTATAATCATATTCTTGATTCTCTCATTTATAATATATATATAACTCTCACGGTATATATGCTGGTATTGCATAAATTCATGGATAATAGGAACTCTTATCTATTTTTGCATGAATTTCACCGCTATCTTCTATCAAATTATCTTTAATTTTATATGGCTGTTTAATATCAACAATTTCAAAAGAAATAGTTTTTCAATCATAAGGTTCAAATTCTTTTAATTTAACGCTAAATAAGATAGATCTTTCCTCATATCTTGAATTTCAATAAGCTTCTGATGCATATCATAGTTTAACGGGAATTTTTATTAATTGAGTTTTCTTATCAAAAAGATAATCAGTAATTGGAATAGAATCATGAGCTAATAATTTTCAATAATATTCACTTTCATAATAAATCTCTTTTATATCGTTATAATCATAGTCTATATTTGTGTTTGCTTTTAATGTTACATATATTATAGATCAATTTTCGAACCATTCTTCATCTAATCATTTAATATTAACATAATCTAAGGCTAATTTATTTGTTCATTCTCTCACTCTTTTTATTATTCATGTATTTTTTGTTATAATATCGTTTTTACCATCTTTACTACTATATGCAGTTAATTTTATATTTTTCTCTATTAAGTTTGAGCTTTCATTTAAACTTTCATCACCGGTCAATTCATTATTTTTTTCTTTTCTACAAGGGCAATTTCATCCATTTAATGCACATTCAACTAA
>CAMJDC010000080.1 GCA_946404285.1 uncultured bacterium
AAACTACAAGAAAAACCTAAAAATCTCACATCTTATTAAATTACTAACTTTTTTATAATAACTACTATAATACTATAAATTATAACAAATAGTCGCAATAACATTTTACAAGTATTTTAAAGAAAGTACAAAAAGATAATGGGTCTTTTTTGTGAAATTCATCTCCAACCTACAACGGTCAGAGTATTCACATTTAGAGTGTTGGCGAAAATTAAATTTTCCATCCTTTAGTTAAAATTCACATTTAAACATCACTATTTTAATTAAATATTAATTTATTATTCTTAATCCAATTAAACGAATAAATTTAATGACTTCATATAAATTTAAGCCCTTTTCTTTAGTAATATTGTATATTCGAATGGCATTGTATGCTGAAGCAATCATAAACATTAACCCCTGAATAGTTTCAAGTCCCGTCAATGGCAATTCATCATAATGATAAATACGTCTAAATGTTCCATTATGTGATTCCACAGTACGGCTTCTCTTTTTATATTCTTCTTGACCTTCTGGTGTGTCCATTATCTTTTCTACTTCATATGATAACTCATGAAGATATCTTGTTATTGTTCGATGATCTGCTTTAGTACATTTGGATTTTACAGGACAATTTTGACAAGCAGCGTGATTTGAATAAACTATTTTCTTTTTATTGAATCCTCCTTTCTCTGGTGGTGCATCATAAACTCCATCTGGAGTTAATTCATGTTTTTGTGGGCAAATGTAAACATTTCTTATTTCATCAAATTCAAAATATTCTTTAGCATAGGGATTATCACTTGGATTTTTAATAAACTTCTTATTTTGTTCCCTTGTTGGAATTCTAGCACTAATTCCTTGTAGTTTTAGGTAAAAGAAGTTAGAAATTGTTGCATATATTGTATCTGCACTGACAATTGAGGGTTTTATTTGAAGGTTTTGTATTGTTTGATCAAGTAATGCAGGAATTTGGTAATGATCTGTTGGAAATTGAACAACATTAATACCACAAATTAATTTAGATTCAGTATCTGTGCATACTTGAACATTATAAGCTAATTTTTTATATTTTTGACCTTTATCTTTAGGTTTCATCCATCTTGCATCAACATCAAATAAAGGAAGTGAATCCTGACCTGTTAAATCTAATTTATCCAACCAATCAAATAAGATATTAATTTTTTCGTTAGGAGATAACTTGTTTTTATATAAAAACTTTTTTGCAGGTTTTCTTAATTTTTTTATCTCTTTTTTCGTCAGTTTTTCAACCATATAATGTTTGATTAACAAATGAATGTCTTTCCTTTTAATTGTATTGAATGGAGAATTGCATGCTAATTTAATAGTTCCATCAGCAGACACATGGTAAAAACTTGATAAATCCATTAATCGTGTGGTAATTAATGTAAAACTTAATATTAATTGATATATACTTTTGTAAATCTTTCTGTAGTCTCTGATACTGCGATCACTTGGCATGATTCCACCACAAAGAGCATGATAAAAAATATCAGTTTTTGCATCGTCACTTATTTTCACACTGTTTTCATTTTTTTCAACAGATGCCAAGAACATTAATTTAACCATATTTTTTAAATTCCATGGACGACGTCCTTTATCTTTTAAATCACGTTCTATTTGAAAATAATTAAATGTTGCATCAACAATTTCTGATGCAAGAAGTAACTTCTCCCATCGTTCCTCAAACTCATAATTAGGAATTAAATTTAAAATTGTAGGATTTTCAACATCAATCATATTAATCCTCCATCATAATATTCAATAAAGATTAATCAAACCAGTATTTTTCTTATTTGAAAAATAAGTTAAATAATTTTTAATATATACTTTAAATATAAAATATACTACATATGCAGATCCATTAATGAATGAAATTAGTTAGTTTTCACTACTACTTTTCTTAGAGTAAATTCATCATTATCATTTTTTGGTTGAATATAATCAAATCCTAGTTTTCTTACAATATTACAAACGTGAGGTAGAGTGAATTCTACATTATATTCATTTTTTAATATATTCTGAACTTCTACCATTGTGATTTTTTCTTCACGTTCAATTCTCTTTGACAATTTATTTTCCATATTTTTACTTAATTTTGGTGGCCTTCCCCCTCCAAATTCAGGAATTAAACCACTTAAACCAGAAGTTTCACAAGCTTTAGCCCATCTATGAATCGATAAGTAACTAACTAATAAAATTCGACCAACCTTTGAAAATGAAAAACCAATAGAGATTAATTTCATAGCAATTAATCTTTGATAATATCTATAATTGCCACTATATTCCTTAATTGCAATATCCAATTCATCTTCACTCATATTTTTAAAAATATTTATTTTAGACTTTCCAGACATGATAATATTTATGTAAAAACTAGTATATAATCATTTATATCAAAAGATATTTAACTATGAAAAAATTTCATAATTCTTAAAGATCCTAAAGTGTATTTAAAAATCAGAGATTAACTAAGGTATAAAATTAGATTTAATTGTAATATTATGGTTATTTATTAATTACGATTGTTTTAATAAGTTATAACGTTAGTAATGAATTTTTGTTGATTAATTAGGTAATTCACTAAATAATATAATTCTCGCCAACACTC
>CAMJDC010000081.1 GCA_946404285.1 uncultured bacterium
TTAAATATGGTTTTGGTTCTTTTAATGCTTTTTTAGATTTTTCTAAGAATGATTCAATCAATTCATACTCTGGAGAAGTTTTATCTTTGAACTTCTTTAGTAAATGTTTGTTTTCTTTAATTTTAGTTTGGTAGTATTCTTTTTCAATACCATAATCAATACATAATCCTAAGATTAATTCTTTATTCTCCAAAAGATATAAATATCTATTTATAAATTCTTTATCATATAATTCTCTCACTATTATCACCTAAATATATTTTAACATAAAAATAAGAGGTTTATTCCTCTTATTTATAATATCAATCTAAGCTATTTTTGTATTATTATTTTTTATATAAGATAGTGTTTTCTCAAATACTGGTTCACCATCAAATTTTGATTTATCACATTCATACCAAACATCAAATGCAGTTTGAGCTCCATTATCTATTACACTTTGTACCTTTGGACTATTGAATGCAACATTATTTTTTTGATCATCTAATGATCTTTGGTATCCCATATCTTGATATACCTTAGATTGAATATCCGCTTCCATTTTATCGCACATGTAAGCAAACTTAGATTCTTTTGTTTCGTGTTTATCAAATTCTAATAACAATTCGTATAATTCATCTGCATCCATCAAATCTCCAAGAACTTCTCTCATTGCTTTATGTTCCATCTCAGCTTTTTCTTCAGGAGTTACATTATCATATGGTGTAATGTCACCAATAAGAACTTCACCGATTTCATGAATAGTTAACATTTTAAATACTTTTTCTGTATCTAAGTCTAATTTACTTTCAGATAATAATCCAACTGCTAAGATAAGTGTTCCATAAACGTGTTCAGCAACACTTTCGACTCTTTCGCATGTTACATTCCAGTGCTTAGAATCCCAGCCACTTCTTATTTTATATTTTAATTTAGTTGCTAAAAGATAAAATCTCATAGCACTTTCAATATTACCTTCCATATAAACCCTCCTGAAGTTATTATATCATCGAAATATTAAAATAAATAAAAAATCCTCATTTTGAGGATTTAAATCATTTTTCAGGGTACCTGAAATTCAAAAATTTAACTTTTTTAAATATTTTTTGTACTGCATTTTTTCTTATTTAATTTTAACATTTTATATTCGCCAATAATTCTATTATTTTCCCAACCTAGACAACTGCTTCCTTGTAATTTTCCATCTTCATCTAATCCTACTTTTTCAAATGATTCAACTCTACAACTTCCATTTGTGCATGTATCACAGCTTTTTGAAACTAATGACTTTATATATAGTCTTTCTTCAGGAGTTAATTCTTTTCCAATAGTATTTTGTAAATTATTATTCAATAATACATATCTGTTTTTAGTATCTTCATTACTTAATAAATAATCTCTTGTTATTTCTTCACCATGTTCATATTGAGGAATTTCTCCTAAAAATTGTTCTACTGTTAAATCAACAAATTCATCATCTATTATATTGTAGTAATGAATTCCAGATGATGCCATACATCTTATAATTTTTCCGCCAAAGAAATCATTTACGATTAACGTTGTAATTGCACATTGACCAAGAGATGGATTTTCTTCAGTCCATTTATCTCTTAATTCTGGCGAGCATGTTTGTAAATCCCAGGATTGTATTAATAATTGTTTTAATTCTCCTATTTCCATAAAAACCTCCTATTAATTATTTTACCATAAAACGCCCTATTTTTAGCAAAAATACGATTCTTAAAATATTGATGTTCAATGTCATTTTGGCACTGGACATAATTTCATCTTTTTTTATTGACAAAATCTTTTAGAATCTATATAAATTAAGGAAATTTTTAGATTTTTGTCGTACTATTTTTTATGTTTTTACCTCATCTTTTGGTATCTAATTTTACTGTTCGTAACATCTTAATCTTGTGATTAGTATATCCTCAAACTTTATAAATTTTAATATCACTATCTTTAATAACAATTGAATCATCATCAGTCAATTTGTATACCTTATATTTACCATTCAAAGCTTCATCATAGTTTTTCTTTCTAGATTCATCATAATGGCAAAATAATATACCATCAAACAGACATAGACCTTTATAATCTTCCATATTAACGTAATTTTCATCGAAAGCCTCTACATGCTTAATGTTACTAGTTACAATTTGAGCACCACATGAACCACCTATATATGTAACTCCTTTATTTACATAATTAACAATTTCCTTATCAAAATCACATTTTCTTAATTTGTCTAATGTTGCAAATGTATTCCCACCACTTACATATATTAAATCAATATCCAGATTTCTAAAATCATTTGGTCTACTTTCATCGAAAATATAAATATTATTTTTTTTATCAAATCCATCAGTTTTTAATCTTTCATAATAATTATTTGAATTTATTTTTTCTTTCGTAGCTTTTTCATTTGGAATAAATAAAACCTTACATTCAGATAATTTCTTATCCAAATTATCTAGGATAACTTGTTTAGAGTTTTCATTTATAAAATCACACGAACTTAAAATTAATTTCATTTATATCACA